>NZ_JBEXDT010000005.1:0-151569 GCF_040605905.1 Nonomuraea sp. NPDC005501
TGCGCCCGCGCGAGCGCCCGGTCCCGCTCCTGCTCGGCCGCCTCCGCCCGCGCCCGCGCCGCCGCCACGTCACGCTCGGCCTCCTGCCGGGCCTGCACCGCCGCGGCCACCTCCTGCCGCGCCTGATCCCGTTCGGCCCGCGCCAGCTCCGCTTCAGCACCGGCTTGTACGGCCTGCTCCAGCGCCTCGCTCGTACGGACCTCGGCGGCCTCCACCCGTTCGGCCAGCTCCCGAGCCGCCTGGGCACGGGCCCGTTCAGCCTGCTCGGCCCGGCCGTCCGCCTCCTCCGCCCGCCGCTCGGCCAGCTCGGCCCGGCGGGCGGCCTCCTCGGCGCTCTGCAACGCCTGCCGCTCGGTGCTGGCCGCCTCCCGCAGCGCGGCGAGGGCCTGCTCGCGTGCCTGTTCGGCGTCGCCGAGCGCGGTGTCGCGCTCCGCCTCGGCCTCCTCGACCCGCAGCCGCATCTGCGCCGCCTCCCGGCGCGCGTGCTCGGCCGCCTCACGCGCCAGCCGTACCTGCTCGAACGCCTGCTCCCGCTCGGCACGCGCCACCGCCACCCGGGTGTGCGCCTCGGCCTGCACTGCGCTCAGCTTCGCCTCCACCCCGGCGGGACTCAGCTCCTGCGCGAGCGCGTGCGCGAGCGGCTCGATGGCGGCGGCGAGCCCGTTCTCCATCCGCTCGTACAACTGCTCGGCCCTGGCCAGCGCGCCCTCCAGTCCAGGGGTGGCGCGCCGCAGCTCCCGCTCCCGCTTGGCGGCGGCCTGGCAGTCACTTTCGGGACAGTACGCCTTCGGCCGCCCTCTCCCCCGCCGCTGCTCGATCGGCGCCCCACAGTGCTTGCACGGCGTCACCACGCCGGTCTCCACGGTCACGGCAGCACCCTATCATTTTTGATTTTCCAGAAAATACAAATCAGAAATTCAGATCCGTTGCGTCACAGCGGCTCCCCAGTAACTTGCGGGAATGCAGAATTCCCGCAAGTTTTGCCTGGACGGCCAACGTGATGACCGAGTGGCGGTGTCGGGTGCGGATTGCCGAAGCTGCGGATTGCCACGAAGTTGTCCTGCGACAATGCCAGCGACTGTCAGTGGAGATGCCACCTCACGTCAGCAAGATCACTAGTCCGGTCCGGCCGCGGGCTCGAAACCGTGTCGAGAATCCCGTTCTCCCAGCTCAAGGCATACCCGCTGGCTCGCGCTCGGCTCCGTGGGGCGGATCGATGCGTTCCCGGCGGTCGTGGCCCCGCGGGTCCGCGATCGCCCTCTACTGACGGATCGTGGCAATCTGCCACGCACTGGCAACCAGTCTCTCGACCTGACCTGCGGTTTTGCCATGGGATGTCAGTAGGTCGTGCCAGCCAGCGTCAGTGTCGCGTTCCCGCTCGTCACAGGCCGACGTTGCGCATGGCGTTGTCCCGCCAGCGATCGACTGCCCGGATGTAGCGCAGCACCACCGGGGAGGCGGGGGCCCAGCGGCCGTGCTTGGCGATGACGGCGACCGGGACGCCGGCGGCGTAGGCGACGGTGGCGCCGCCGGCGCGCAGGCTGTGCGCGGTGACCGTCTCGGCCGCGGGGACGCCGGCCCGCACGGCCAGGTCGCGGACGATGACGTTGACCGCGTCGGCGCCGAGCGAGGGGCCGACGCCGCCGTGCCGGTTAACCCGGCGCAGCAGCCGGCCGCCGAGCTGTCCGGCCCGCTCAAGGGCGGTCAGCCAGTCGCGCCAGGCGGCGACCGGGTCGGTCAGCGGGTGGCTGCCGCGCGGAATGGCGATGGTCTCGCCGCGTGAGTCCTTGTCGGTCTTGGAGGTGCGGACGGTGACCTCCAGGCCGGCGGCGACCTCGCGCACGTCGTCGCGGGTGAGCGCGACCAGTTCGCTGCGCCGGCCCATCAGCGCCAGGCCGAGCACGAGCAGCAGCCGGTCGCGCAGCCCCCGAGTCGTGCCAAGGTCGCAGGCGGCGACCATGGCGCGCAGCGCGTCGATGGTGATCGGCGGGGCCTCGCGCTGGCCGCCGCCGCCGACGGCGGCGCGGCGGCGCTTGTAGGCGCGCAGCGCCAGCCGGGCGGCCTCGGTGCCGGGCCGGCCGAGGTGGCCGGACAGCCGGTGCATGGTGCGCACCGCGGCCAGCGCCTGCTCGATGCTGGCGGGGGCCTGCCCGGCGGCGCACAGCGCGGCGGTGTATTCGGCCAGGGTGGCGTCGGTGGCGGGCAGCGCGAGCCGGCCGTGGGTGGTGCACCAGGCGACAAAGGCGGCCCATTGCCGGGCGTAGGCGCGGCGGGTGTTGGCCGGCACGCCGTCGGCGATCAGGCGGCTGGTGTGCTCGCTGAGCGCGTGGTCGGCGGCGGTGTGCGACTCGGTATTTTCCGGCGGCCCGGAAATGGGCCGCCACTCCCCCGCCGACACGATGTGCCCGTCCACGCTCATGCCCGGTTCGTCTCCTTCCGGTGGCGGTCCGGCGGGACGAGTCTGACCCGCGATAAGGGAGGGGTCGATAGCGGGACGATCGGCTCGACCGAGCAGCTGCGGTGTGCCGGCCCGGGCCGCGCCAAGGCCCTGCCCGGGCGCAGCAGCCGCGCCAAGTACTGCAGCGACGCCTGCCGGGCGGCCGCCTACCGGGCGCGCACCACCGCGCACGCCTCCCCCGTGGCCAACGCGCTGCTGCGCGCTCAGGACCTGATCGCGCCGCTGCTCGCGGCCGGCGAGCAGTGGCAGGCCGCCCAGGAGGCGTTGCGCAACCAGCTGGCCGAGCTGAGCAGCGGCGCACTGGCGCAGGTAGAGGCGGCAGAACAGGCCGCCGAGGAAGCCCGCGCCGCCGCCGCGGCCGACACCGCCGCAGCCCGGATCGCCACGGCTGAGCAGTCGCGCGCCCAGGCCGAGTCCGCGCGTGACCGTGCCGAGGAACGCGAGCAGGACGCCTGGCGCCAGGTCGGCGAGCACCAGAACGCACGTGCCCAGCCCGAGCACCTCGCCGCCGACGCCGCCGACCGGCAGCGCCAGGCCGAGCGGGACCGCGATGCCGCCCGCCGGTGATCCACCGAGCTCACCGAGTTGCACGCCGCCGCGACCGCTCGCATCACCGAACTGGAACAGCAGGCCGACGATCACCAGCGCGAGCTTGCTGACCTTCGTCGCCGACTGCAGGAGCAGGAAGTCCGGACCCGGAGGACCGAGCAGGAACGCGACCAGGCCCACGGCAGCGCCGCAGCGCACGCCCAGGAGACCGACCGGCTACGCCAGGCGCTGGCCACCGAACGTCAGCGGTGCGAACAAGCAGTCGCCATGGCTGCCGTGGCCGAGCAAGCCCGCACCCTCTCGGACCAAGCCAGAGTTGCGGCCCTCGGCGAGACCGAGCGGCTGCGCGACGAACTCGCCAACCTCGCCAGCGCGCTGGAAGGCGCCCAGCAGCAACGTGAGGAGGCCGTCACGGCCGCCGCCGTCGCCCAGGCGCTCCTGCGCGAGCAGCAATCCCGCCGCCCGTCTGATCAGGTCGAAACAGAGGCACCTTACGGCGTCACGGCAAAGCCGCCAGCAATATCGGACTCGTAATCCGTGGGTCGTGGGTTCAAGCCCCACCCGCCCCTACTCACCAAGACGCGTTCGACCTGGGAGCTCTCGCATTTCGCCGGCTGTGCTCGTTGTTGAGCACGATTTGTTGCTCGCTGGTCGGTCTTGTGTACGGACCGTGCGCGCGGTAGATCATCTAGGAGCTGTTTCCTGGATCAGGTCCGGAGCCAGATAGCCAACGCGGCGACGGTGACGGTTCCCAGGAAGATGTAGGCGCGTTTGTCGTAGCGGGTGGCCACCGCGCGGAAGTTCTTGAGCCGGTTGATCGCCCGCTCGACGACGTTGCGTTTGTTGTAGCGATCGGCGTCGAAGCCGGTCGGGCGTCCTCCCCTCGAGCCGCGCCTGCGCCGGTTGGCCTGTTGGTCACGAGGTTCGGGGATGGTGTGGCGGATCTTGCGTCTGCGCAGGTAGCTTCGGTTGGCGCGGGAGGAGTAGGCCTTGTCGCCCGACATGCTGTCAGGCCGTGTGCGAGGGCGTCCCGGCCCGATCCGCGGGATGCGTATCCGTTCCAGGACCGCTCGCATCTGCGGGCTGTCACCGTAGTGGCCGGGCGTCAGCACCAGCGACAGCGGACGGCACCGCCCCTCGGCCGACAGGTGGATCTTTGTGGTGAACCCGCCGCGTGAACGTCCTAAGCACTCCCCAGTTGCACCACCTCCGCCAGCCGGGCCGCCAGAGTGGCCAGCACCGGATCGCCCCCGTTTGTCCCCGCCCGGTCCCTCTTTTGCCGCCCCGGCGACGGCGGAGGTGGCGGAGCCGCGCGGAGTGCGCCGGCCGCGTGCTGGTGCGCTCGCACGGTCGTCGAGTCCACCGACACCTCCCAGTCCACCCGCCCCTGCTCGTCTTGAGCCGCCTGGATCGCTGTCAGCAGCCGTTGCCACGTCCCGTCAGCCGACCAGCGGCGATGCCGCTTGTAGACGGTCACCCACGACCCGAAACGCTCCGGTAGGTCACGCCACGGCAACCCGGTATGCGCCCGATACAGCACGCCGTTGATCACCATCCGATGATCGTTCCATCGGCCACCACGCAGGCCACCGACTGGCAGTAACGGCACCAACCGCTCCCACTCGGCATTCGTCAGATCGCCACGACCCATACGCCAAAGAGTGACAAGCCAGGCGCACACCGTCAGCAGATCTAAGAAACAGCTCCTAGCCGCCACCGTCAGCTCAGACCCGGGGTTGAGGAACCTGCGGACAGCCGTTGGCGGTACCCGCGAGTAACTTCTCTGGAGGCCTCAGCGGCGTTGTCGTATGGTTCGGGAGCCCTATTCGCTGGGCGGTGACGTGAAGGAGCGAACCGCAGGTCAGCGGATTCCCCGGTCACGGCGGCGGCGGGCGGCGCGGATTTCGGCGTCGGCGACGTCGTCGGCGAGCAGGGTTGTAGAGCTGGGTGGTTTCGGTGGAGGCGTGGCCGAGGCGGCGGCGGACGGCATCGATGGAGACGCCGGCGTTGATGAGTTCGGTGGCGTGGGCGTGCCGGAGCTGGTGGACGTCGATCTCAACGCCGGCGGCGGCGCAGTAGGTCTCCCACCGGTGCTGGGCAGCGTCGTAGGACAGCGGGCCACCAGAGCCGTTGATACTGGCCCGGAACAGCGGCCCGCTGGTGTAGCCGGTGCGGGCCAGGTAGAGCTTGAGCAGGGTGACGTGGCCGCGATCGTCGAGCAGCACGGTGCGCACGCTGCCGCCTTTGCCCTGGATGCGGACGTGTTCGTCGTCCAGGCGCAGGTCGAGGTCTTCGACGTGCAGGCCGCACGCTTCGGAGGCGCGGGCGCCGCAGACGTAGGCGGTCTCGAACAGCACCCGGTCGCGCAGCCGGTCCAACCGGAGGTCTTTTCGCGGCCGGCGGATGAACTGGCCCGGTCAGCCGCCGGGGGAAGGTGCTGCCTCGGCACCGAATTCGACCGGGGTACTGGAAAGAAGGCTGCCGAAACGGCGGTAGCGGTTAGGTGATGCCGTTGATGGCCTCAATGGGCCGGTTGGGCGTGGCGATCTGGCTCTGCGCGGCGTGGTGGTCTGGTTGCGGTCGCCGATTTTGATCATGTAGTGGGGTCCAGGGAGATGACGACCTTGCCGGCCTTGGTGCGGCCCTGCTCGACGTGCGCCATCGCCTCGATCGTCTGGTCGAAAGGGAAGACCCGGTCGATGACGGGGCGGAGCTTCCCGCTGTCGTAGAGGGCGCCGAGCTGGCGCAGCTGGGAGCCGCTGGCCCGCATGAAGAAGAACTCGTAGCGCACGCCCAGGGCTTTCGCCTGTTTGCGGACCTTGCGGCTGAGCACGTTCATGACGACGCCCAGGAACGATGGGGCGCGTAGCTGCTTGGCGAATTGGGCGTCGGGCGGGCCGACGACGCTGATGGCCAGGCCGCCGGGCTTGAGGACAGTCAGCGATTTGTCGAGGTTGGTCCCGCCGAGGGAGTCCACGACCAGGTCGTAGCCGGACAGCTGCGCGGAGAAGTCCTCCTTGGTGTAGTCGAAGACGAGATCGGCGCCCAGGCTCTTCACCAGCTCCATGGTGGCGGTGTTCGTGGTCGTCGCCACGGTCGCGCCGAGGTGCCTGGCGAGCTGGATGACGGTCGATCCGAGGCCGCCCGCGCCGGCGTGGATCAGCACCTTCTGCCCGGGCCGCACCTTCGCGCGGTCGACGAGCATCTGCCAGGCCGCCAGCGCCACCAGCGGCACCGCGGCCGCCTCCTGCGCGGACAGCGAGGCCGGCTTGGGCGCGACGTCGTCCTGGTCGATCGCGATGTATTCGGCGAAGCCACCGATCCGCAGGTCCCGCGGGCGGGCGTAGACCTCGTCACCGACCTGGAAGCCGCGTACCGCGGGGCCGACGCGCTCGATGACTCCGGCCACGTCGTGGCCGAGCACGAACGGGGTCTTGTACTTGAGGAGCTGCTTGAACTCCCCGTCGCGGACCATCTTGTCCAACGGGTTGATGCTGCTGGCGCTCACCCGGACCAGCACGTCGCGATCCCCGACGGTGGGCACGGGCGCCTCAGCGGCGCGCAGACCGTCCTTGCCGTACTTCTCGACGACGAATGCCTTCATCTCATCCAGCCTTCAGTGATTGTTTCTCGATCGGATTCCCGCCGGTCGGCGGGCCCGGCGCGGGCCGCACGGCCCCTGACAACCCCGCACCGCCCTGGGTGGGGAAGAACCGAACTCAGGCTTGGAGGAAGCGGAGCGCGGAGGCGACGAACTCGTCGTGGTATTGGAAGATCCCTCCGTGTCCGGCGTCGCGGTAGGGCGGGATCAGCTCGCTGTTCGGCAGCCGCCGGGCGAGGTCGAGGGTGTTCGGGCTGGGCACCATGCGGTCGTCCTCGCCGTTGGCGAGGAGCGCGGGATGGGCGATGACCGACAGGTCGGACGGCGTCTGGTCGCCCCAGCGGCGGATGGCTTTCAACTGGGCGGCGAACGAGAATAGGGAGATGTTCCTATCGCGGTCGCGGGTGCGTTCCTTCAGCCGCTCCAGGAAGGCGCGCGCCTCCCGCCGGCCGTGGGCGGAGTTGGTGAAGAACAGGAACTGCTTGGGGTCCTGACGGGTCAGGACGCTCTTCAGGATGACGCTTAGGGTGAGCCCGGTGACCTTGTTGATTCCGGGGCCTCCCGCGGGTCCGGTGCCCGCGAGGATGATCTTGCGGATCAGGCGCGGGTGGCGTTCGGCGATGACCTGGGCGATGAACCCGCCCATCGACAGGCCGAGCAGGTCGACGCGGTCGAGGCCGAGGGCGTCGATGAACTGGACCGCGTCGTCGGCCATCGCCTCGATCGTGGCCGGGGTGGAGCCGCCTGACGCGCCGACGCCACGGTTGTCGAAGGTGATCACGCGGCGCCGGGCGGCGAGGCCGTCGACGACGCGCGGGTCCCAGTTGTCCAGAACCGCGGACAGGTGATGCAGCATGATCAACGGCACACCGGCGTCGGGACCGATCTCGCGGTAGACGAACGGCACGCCGTCGATGGGAACCGAGCGGGTCGGCGCGTCCTTGAACAACAGTGCTTCGTGGGCATGCGAGTTCTGCGCTGCACTCATGGCCAGGTCCTTTCCGATAGTCCTGCCAGGACTGTTTCCTTGGGGTCATCGTGATGACGGCCTCGCCTGCTCTCCCGGGCCTTGCCCCGATGCAGGCCGGCGCTTTCCGGTCGAAGACGCCTCGTGGCGGCTGTTCAGGTGCCGAGGTGTCGGCGCAGCCACTGACCCATCTGCCGGATCACCTGGTCCGCTTCGGGCGCGTGTCCCGGCGCGAGGATGAAGGAGTGCTGGCCCCTCCGGCATGGGTGCACCTCGGAGGTGGCCTTGGAGTCAGTGAGCCGGCGCCCGAGGTCGGCACCTCACCGAGGTGGACGCCGCTCTCGTTGCCGTAGCGCTCGACCATGAGGGCCTTCATCTTCGTGTCTTCTCTTCAGGCCGCGGCCGGCGTGGTGGCCAGGCTCTGCTTGACGTTGCGGGTGGTCTCGTCGGCGAGGATCTCGGGCAGTCCGTTCGCGATGCCGTCCAGGACCTGGGTGGCGACGTCGGCGGGGTCGGCTTTGTCGGCCGGGATGCCGGCGGCCATGTCGGTGTTCATGAGCCCGACGTGCAGGGCCGAGACGGTAATGCCGCGGGGGGCGAGTTCCTCGCGGATCGCGTTGCTCTGCGCCCAGGCGGCGGCCTTGGCCGCCGCGTACGCCCCGGAGCCGGCCGGGTGCCACCACGACAGCACGGACAGGACGTTGAGTACGGCGCCGCCGCCGTTGCCCTCGATGACCGGGGCGAAGGCCCGGGTCACGGCGAGCGGGCCGAAGAAGTTCGTCTCCATCTCCAGCCGTACCGCCTCTGGAGTGCCGGCGATCAGCGGCGTGCCGGTGGAGATCCCGGCGTTGTTGACCAGCAGCGTCGCGTCGGAGGCGATCAGTGCCGCGGCGCGAATCGATTCGGCGTCGGTCACGTCCAGGCGCAGCGGGACGGCACCGTCGAGGTCCACGCTTTCTGGGCGGCGGGCCGCCGCGTACACCTTGGCTCCGTTCCGGAGAAGCTGGGCGGCCAGTTCGCGGCCCAGTCCACGGTTGGCACCGGTGACTACGGCGACCGCGTTCTTGAGTTCCATGTCCTGCTCCTGACGTCGCGGGGCTCGTGCAAGCCCCGCACAATTAGATTATGTCTATAATCTAAAGCTCAAGGTATGATAGATGTCAACCGACATCCAAATCAGGGGGGTGGCTGATGGGCCGCGTGTCGCGAGAGCAAGCTCAGGAGAATCGCAGGCGGATCGTGGAGACCGCCTCCCGGCTCTTCCGCGAGCAGGGCACCCAGGTCAGCGTCGCCGACCTCATGAAGGCGGCCGGGCTGACCCACGGCGGCTTCTACAAGCAGTTCGCCGCCAAAGAGGCACTCATCGACGAAGCCACCACGCACGCCTTCGAGGAACTCGCCCAGCGCCACACCGCCGCGCTCGACCGGCACGCCGGACACCCTGAGGCTGCCCAGCAGGCGTTCATCGACGCCTACCTGTCCGTGGACCACCGCGACGACGCCGCCGACGGCTGCCCCGTCGCCGGACTCGCCAGTGACATGGCCCGCGAAAGCGGCGTCCCCGAGGCCCACCGCGTCTACACCGAGGGCGTCATCGCGTTCGCCGACTGGCTCGCGACCGACGACCAGGACGGCCTCACCCGGCTGTGCACCCTGCTCGGCGCGCTCGTCCTGGCCCGCGCCACCAAGGACTTCCCCCTGTCAGAGGAGATCCTCGCCACCGCCCGCACCGCCCTGACGCCGACCAGCTGAACGGGTACAACACCCCAGACGCCAACCTGGGGGCGTCTCGGCCCCGCGCCAGCCGCAGCGAAGAAACCCGGCCCGGTGGACGCGAAGATCCTCACCCGGATGGTGGCCCCTGCCCCCTGAGCCCGGGCCCGCCCACCGCGGACGTTTCGCCGAATCCCGGGGGACGAACAGCGGCCCCGCCGTACAAGCCCTGGCTCTACCCGCCCTCCTCATCCACTCCGCCCTCCTCCTCGGACAGGTCGGGAATCTCGCCGAGCTGCCGCAGCCCCTCGGCCGGGGCGGAGGAGGAGATGGCATAACGGCCCAGGACGTTGACGTGGGCGTGCCCGAGCGGGCTGAGCCGGGCGGCGTCCTCATCCTTGACCGGCACGCCCTGGGCCCGCAACTGGTCGACGGCGGCCGACAGGTATCTGGAGTTCCACAGCGCCACCGCGTTGACGACCAGAACGAGTGCGGCGAGCTGATCCTCCTGGCCTTCCCGATAGGCCTTCCGGATCTTCCGCTCGCGCCGTGGCAGATCTTGCGGGCCAGCCGATGCCGCGACTCCTGCACGGTGAGCTGCTTGTTGAGCTTGCGCCGGTAGGTGTCGTCGATCGGGTCCAGGATGGACAGCAGGTGCAGGGTCTTGTCGATGCGGCCGTACTCGGCGAACGCCTGCCCCATCGGGGTCGGACGCCCGCCCCTGGCGAACATGCGCAGCAGGTCATAGGCGCGGACCTGGTTGGTCACCAGCGATCCGGCGACCCGGAGCACGTCCGACCATTGGGCGTGGATCTTCTGCCGGTTGAGCTTGTTGCGGGCGATCGCCTCCAGCGGGCCGTACGCCGGCGTCGTGCCGTCGGGCAGCTCGGCCCGCCAGAACCTCTGGTCGCCCAGGTCGGCGAAGCGTGGCGCGAACCGATAGCCGAGCATCGAGAAGATCCCAAAGGGCCTTTCCCCTGAGTGTGGACACCGATCTCAGGCGGCAGCCTTCAGGCTATCTGCCGTCTTCTCGTAGACGATCGGGCTGAGCTGGCCGAGCCGGGAGTGCCGTCTGACCGTGTTGTATCGGGTGATCCAGCGGAACACGGCCAGGCGGGCGGTGCGGGCGTCGGGCCAGCGGTGCGCGCCCTGCAGCGTTTCGCGTTTGAGGGTCGCGTTGAACGATTCGGCCGCCGCGTTGTCGGCGCTGGTCCCGACCGCGCCGCGTGAGCGGGTGACCCCCAGCCTGCGACAAGCTCGCGCGAACTCCCGCGAGCAGTACTGCCCGCCGTTGTCGCTGTGAAAGAGCGCACCGTCCAGGCGGCCGGCCCGGGTGTGCGCGGCGGCCTGTAGTGCGTCGACGACGAGCTCGGTGCGCATGTGGTCGGCGATGGACCAGCCCACCAGCCGGCGCGAGTGCAGATCCACGACCGTGGCCAGGTAGAGGAACGTGCCGCCGCCGACGGGCAGGTAGGTGATGTCGCCGACGTAGCGGGTGTTCGGCTGCTCGGCTGTGAAGTCGCGTTGGAGCAGGTCAGGGACCGGTGCCGTGTCCGATTCGGGAACGGTGGTGCGGACCTTCTTGCGCAGATGCAGCCCGACGATGCCGTGCTCACGCATCACCCGCTCCACCCGCTTGTGGTTGACCTTGCGGCCGGCCGCCCGCAGCTCAGCCGTCATCCGGGGCGAGCCGTAGGTGCCGTCATGCTCAGCATGGATCCGCCGCATCCGCCCGGCCAGTTGCTCGTCGGCCTGGCGCCGGGCCAGCCGCGCACCGGCGTCCTTCAGCCACCGGTAGAAGCCTGAGCGTGACACCTGCAGTACCCGGCACAACCGCTTCACCCCCAAGAGCGCCTTGTGGTCCTCAACGAACTGAAAGCGGCTCACCAGTTCGTCTCGCCCGCGAAAAGCTTCGCGGCCCTGCGCAGAATGTCCCGCTCTTGCCCAAGCTCCCGAATCCGAGCCCTGAGCTGCTTGTTCTCCTCTTCCAGCACGTCGTCCGAGGGTAGGTGCCCAGACGAAGCAGACTTACCAGCAGCGGCATCTCCGGCCGCGCCTTGCCTGCCCTCGCCGCGGGCTTGCGCAGCGCGCACCCATAGCCGCAGCGTCTCGCGACTGATCCCCAGATCCCTCGCGATCGACGTGATTGTCCGGTCCGGCCGGGACAACACCAACGCCACCGCGTCGGCCTTGAACTCGGGCGGGTAGTTCTTCATCACCATCAGTGGCATCTCTTCCCCTGGACCTCAAGATCCAGACTCCAAGGTGTCCACATTCAAGGGGGAACGCCCTGGTGTTGGTGGTGGTGACGATCGGGTCGGTCTGCTCAGACACTTCCCCGGCCGCGTTCACCTTGAAGGTGGTGGTGCGGTTGCCTGGCGCCACCGTCTTGATCAGGCGGCCGGCGTCGGCGGATCCCCTGCACGGTGGCGGGCAGCACGGTGGTGTAGGACCACACCTCGAACTGGCGGCCGTAGCGGGGGTGGGAGGTCCAGCGTCCGCTCAGCCGCAGCGACTCCCCCACCTGGGCGCCCAGCAGGGCCGACCACGGTCAGCAGCTCCGAGCCGGTGCGCTCGGCGGCCACCCGGGCGATCGTGTAGCCGGTCTCCTCGTTGGCGTAGGTGATGCGTTCAAGGACGGCGTCCAGCGAAGCAGCGCGTGGAGCATCGGCACCGGCCTGCACGCGACATCCCCTTTCCCGCCGCCCTTGTCGCAGTCAGCGTAGAGCAGGCTGGCCGCGGGCGAGCCTCACGCCGGGTCCGGCCGATCCTTCCGCGCCGCCAGGACGACGAGCAGCCCCGCGACGCTCCCGGCGAAGTACGGGGACGGCACCAGCAGGACTCCGCCCAGCACGCACCACACCGCCAGGCTCCAGCCGATCCAGGCGGGCACGGCCACCCCGCGTCCCGCGAGGCGCCAGATCAGGCACCCCAGGAGGATTAGGGGTACGGCGAAGCCTCCCGGACCGGCCCAGAAGGTGACCGCGTTCTGCAGCGACGCCACCGTCTTGACGCCCCCGTCGGACAGGTCGAGCGGGACGGCCGCCCAGATCCCCCGGTCCGCCCAGCCGGTGACGTCCTGCCAGGCGGTCATCGCCAGCAGGGACAGGTGCCCGGCTCCCAGCGCGATCATGATGCCGCTCGCCCAGCGCAGCAGCCGCTTGCCGGCGTTCATCGTGACCTCCTCTGGTGCTCGAGCCAGGCCCGTTCCCATCGGCGGGTCAGGGCCGGGTAGACGATGAGGTGGCGGAACGGCGCGATGGCGGCCATGTAGAGCCGCCCGAACCGTCCGTTGGGCTTGACCAGCACGGCCATCCGCAGCTCGTACGCGCCGTTCGCCCCCTCGACCCAGCCCAGATGCATCAGGGTGTGCACGGTCTTGTTCGCCAGCTCGCGCACGGCCTCCGTGTCGAGCTCGTAGACCGCTTTGAGGGGCATGTTGTCGTTGTCCAGGCCGCGGGGAGCCTCGCGGAGGTCGTCGGGCAGGCGGTCGCACAGCGAGGAGACCCGGCGGCCGACGCCCGCCGCCGGCTTGTCCCAGCCGAACAGTGCGCCGAGCTTCCACCGCAGGTCGAACAGGAATTGCGTCGGCTGGGGCATCTCAGCGAGCCCGCCGTGCTCGCGCATCGCCGCGAGCATCGCCGGGAAGTCGCCGGGACCGGCTCCGGGCGTGCGGAACGACCAGACGTCCTCGACCGCGAAGTCGCCGGTGAACTCGTGGATGCGCCAGGGCTGGGAGGTGTACGAGCTGATCGGCAGTCTCACGAGAGCGCCCTTTCCGCCATCATGGCCATCAGCGTCAGCTGGCCCAGCTCGGGTGTGCCGGCAGGGTCGAGCTCGCGGTAGCGGCGGTGGAGGTTGACCACGATCCGCTCGGAGTCCAGCCAGCCGGCGTACTCCCCGAGGTCCACGGCCTGGACCGCCTCGGCGAAGGACAGGCCGCGGGCGTGGGCGGCGTCGGCCTGCTCCACCACGTGCGCCAGGTAGCCGCGCACCGCGCGGATCCCGTCCGGGTCGGTGACCGGGCCGTGGCCCGGGACGATCGTCTCGGCGCCGGTGGCGAGCATCGCGTCGCAGGCGGCGATCCAGTTGGCGATCGGGCCGCTCCACACGATCGGCGTGCAGCCGACGAACAGCAGGTCGCCCGCGAACAGCACGCCCGCGTCGGGCACGTGCACGACGGAGTCGGCGCCGGTGTGGGCGGGGCCGAGGTTCGTCACGCGCACCTCCCGGCCGCCGACGTCCAGGGTGAGCTCCCCGTCGTAGGTCAGGTCGGGCAGCCGCAGGCGGATGCCGCCGAAGTCGAAGGCGCCGAAACGCTCGCGGAAGTACGGCGTCACCGGGCCCATGTCCACGACCTGGGCGGCGGCCAGCATCTCCGGGGGCATCTCGTGCCGCATCTCCGCGCAGGTCGCCTCGGCTGCGACGACCCGGACACGCTCGCCCAGGAGCTGGTTGCCGTGGGTGTGGTCGCCGTTGGAGTGCGTGATGACGGCGTGGGTGAGCGGGTGGCGGCCGGTGACCACGCGCATGGCGTGGAGCATCTCGGCCGTCAGCGGCAGGTCGAACAGGGTGTCGACCAGTAAGGAGGCGCCCTGCCCCGCGACCAGTCCGGCGTTGCTCCAGCCGTAGCCGCCGTCGGGCAGCAGCCAGGCCCACACGCCCGCGCCGACCTCGTGCAGCCCGCGCGTGTAGGGCAGCTTCGACGGGGCGCGGTTGACGCGCGGGCGCGCCGGCCGTCTGTCGGGGTTGTGCCGGGGCTCCAGCCGGTACGGCGCGGCGGACGCGCGGACGCTCTGGCGCGTGCCGCCGAGCCCTTCGACGGTCAGCTCCACGACGTCGCCGTCGCGCAGCCAGCCGGGGAAGGCGGCCGGCTCGGCGAGCGACAGGTGCTCGACAAGACAGCAGCCGGGCACGGTGCCCGAGCCGAACACGTCGCCGGGCAGCAGGTCCACGCCGCGCGAGGCGTAGGAGACGACCTCGCCGAAGCTCCAGTCCATGGCGTCGGTGCGGCCCGTGCCGACCGTCCTGCCGTTGACGGTGGCCTCCACCCGCAGGGCGAGCCGGCCGTCGCGGCAGTAGGGCTCCAGCTCGTCGGGGGTCACCAGGAACGGGCCGAGCGTGGTCGCGCCGTCCTTGCCCTTGGCCTGGCCGATCCCCAGCGGCGCCTCGCGCATCTGCAGGTCGCGCGCCGACCAGTCGTTGTAGATGGTGTAGCCGATGATGTGCCGCTCGGCCTGTTCCGGCGTGAGGTCCCGGCCGCCCGGCCCGATGACCGCGGCGATCTCCAGCTCGAAGTCGAACCAGGCGCTGCCGGGCGGGATCGTCACGTCGTCGTACGGGCCGACGACCGTCGAGGGGCAGGCGAAGTAGAAGGCCGGGATCTCGTACCAGGCGTCCTCGAGCGTGCGCGGCCGGCCGGCGGCCTGCCGGCAGTTGCGCATGTGGTCCAGGAAGCACAGGCAGTCGCGCACCGAGGGCGGGCGCGGGATCGGCGCGCGCAGCCTGGCCTCGGCCAGCGGCACCGCCCGCGCCCGGGACGCCAGGGCCTCCTCCCCCGCCGCCCGCAGCTCCTCCGCGCCCCGGCCGATGAGCTCGATCAGACTGACGCCCGGCGCGACGGGATGGATCCGGTCCTCGCCGATCACCCCGGCGCGGTCTCCGGTGTCCGTCGCATACGTCACCCAATGCATGAGAACCTCCTTCTGTGTTGACTGACATAGGCTATACCGCTCGGCATTGGGTCTGTCATCGGGCATACCTGGTTTGATGGTCGGCATGGCCACGCGACGTATCCAGAGGACCGAGGAGAGCCGCCGGCTGCTGGTGACGGCCGCCGCCGAGCTCTTCGCCGAGAAGGGGTACCGGCAGACGAGCTTCATCGACATCGCCGAGAGGGCCGGCATCAGCCGCGGCTCCATCCCCTGGCACTTCGGCAACAAGCTCGGCCTGCTGGAGGCGGTGCTCGACGAGCAGGTCCACGGCGTGGTGACCGGCGTCGCCGAGCCCGCCGGGCAGCGCTCCGGTGACCCGCTCGCCCAGGCCATAGGCTTCATCCGCCTGCCGGTGACGCGCCTGTTCATCACCCTGCTCGCCGAGGCGGTCGAGGTGGACTCCCCGATCCGCGAGCACTACGCGCGGCTGCACGCGGCGCTGCGGCAGGCGGTACGGGCGCGGCTGCCGGTGCAGGCGCTCCCCCCGGGCGTCACTCCCGAGGCGTTCACGGTCCTGCTGGTGGGGGCCGTCATCGGCGTCCACGCCCAGTGGCGGGTCGCCCCGGAGGCAGTGGACCTGGACGCCGTGCAGGCCGCGATCCGCGCCCTGCTGCCGGCGGGCCTCGGACAGACCTGACAGGGCGGATCACGTGTCCTGGTGGAGCGAGACGGGTGTGCGGCGATGGGCACGTGGCATCCCCGCGAGCGCACTACGGGCCATCCAGAGCACGTCCCACAGGCGACCGGTCTCGTCCTGCACGGTGCCCTTGCGCCGGTCGGCGGCGTCCGTCCAGGGCACGCAATCCCCCCACACGGTTTGAGCCCGACGGACACGAATCCGGCGGCACACGCCCGCCTCTACGGTTGCCAGGGCGGGCAACTGCTTGACCTTGCCGCTGGCGTCAGGGTTGGACGATGACCGGCATGGACAGCATCACACCGCAGAGCAGCAGGATCGTCGCCGTCACCGGAGCCGGCACCGGGATCGGCCGGGCCACCGCCCGCGCATGGCGAACCGACCCAAGGCGGGGGTGAAGGTGTTCTCGCTCATGCCCGCAGTCTCATCCGCGCGACGCAGCCCGGTCTTGTACGAACCGCTCGCAGGCGGCGCCTCCGATCACAGGTGCTTTCTGAGGTCGTCCACGCCGAGCATGGGCAGGCCCCAGCGCAGCGCGGCGATCTCCAGGTCGGCGGCCTTCGCCATGGCCCCGTCGGGGTTCATGACCTCGCAGCACACCCCGACGGGCGGCAGCCCGGCCGCCACGCACATGGCGACGGTGGCCTCGGTGTGGCCGGCGCGTTCGGCGAGACCTCCCGGGCGTGCGGCCAGCGGGAAGACGTGGCCGGGCCCGAGGAAGTCGGCAGGCCTGGCGTCCGGGTGGGCCAGGCGGCGTACGGTCGCGGCACGTTCGGCCGCCGACACCCCGGTGCCGGTCCCGGCGGCCAGATCCACCGGCACGTGCGGCCGGGTGCCGTGCCGATCACCGGGGCCGGGGATGGGCCCGATCTCCAGACGGTCGAGGACCTCGGGCGCGCACGGCACGGTCGAATGGCCGCACGCCTGGGTGAGCAGGAAGGTGAACGCCTCCGGGCGCAGCCGCGCCCCCGCGAACACCACATCGCCCTCGCCTTCCCGGTCGGGGTCCCAGATGACCACGGCTCCTCCGGACGCCAGTTGCGCCAGCGCCTTCTGCACGCCTTGCCCGCCCGAGACCCGTCCGGCCCACGGCAGCGCCGCGACCACCTCGCTCACCGCCCGCCCCGAATCGGACGGCCAGCGCCGCACCAGGCGGGTGAGCAGATCCGACTCCAGGTTCACACGGTCGCCGGCCGACAGCTCCGCCAGCGCGGTCGCCTGCAACGTCCCGGGGATCAGCACCACCGAGAACCGGTCGCGGGCCACCTCGGCGACGGTCAGGCTGACACCGTCGACCGCGATCTGCCCCTTCGCCACAGCCAGCGGGACCAAGCGCTCCGGCGGCTTGATCCACAGCCGCCGCGTGGCGCCCTCGTCGTCGACTCTCACGACCTTGCCCACGGCGTCCACGGCGCCCTGGACCAGGTGACCACCCAGCGGGTAGCCCAGCGCCAAGGGCCCCTCCACGTTGACCCGCGTGCCAGGCCGGATCTGGTCGAGGGTCGATCTGCGGCGGGTCTCGGCCGAGAGCCTGGCTTCCAGTACGTCCATCCCGTGCTCGGCACGGACGACGATCAGCCCGACGCCGTTCAGGCAGATCGAGTCCAGCCCGCTCGCGGCGGCCTTGGGCGCTCTGACCGCGATACGAGACTGGTCGACGGCCACCACCGTGCCGACTTCCTGGATGTGTCCGGTGAACATGCAACACCACCTCTCGACAGCGGGAGGACGTTCCTCACCGCACGGAGAACCAGGGGCCGTCACAAGGCCCGAGAGGTGGCGGGGTGTCACCGCGTGGCCCGGAATCTCACCGAGTCGTCCCGCCGCGATCAGCGGAACCGGCGGGCTCTCACCGCCACACCTTGGAATCGCACCAATATCACCTATATCACCCAACAGCAGCCAAGATCAACCGTCCGGCCTCGGGGTGAGCGCGGCGGCGGTCAGGCCCGCCGGTGCGGCGGGAGCAGCAGGCCGACCACTGCGATGGCCGAGCCCAGCCCGGCAGCGACGAGGAAGACCAGGTCGTAGCCGGCGGCGAGCCGCTGGTCGGCGTTACCTCGCGGACTTACTTCGCGGTCGATGCCCAGGCGTCCGCCACCGGACCCAGGTGCCCGAGCTTGTCGGGATTGATCACCGCGCGGATCGCCTGGATCTGCCCGTCGAGGATGTCGAGCGCGAAGGTGTGGAGCACCTTGCCGTCCCGGTCGCGGAAGATGGCGCCCGGCTGGCCGTTGAGCTCGTGCGCGGGGACGACGATGTCGGGGCGGCCGATCGACACCCACAAACTGCGCATCGACTCCCCGCCTCCCGATTTCTAGCGTGAAGGCAGTCGATCGTTGTAAAAGAGGCAACTGATGCGAGTCCTGGTCATTTGGGCTACGGGGAACACGGGTGCGCCGCTTGTCGCGGCGTTGGCCGCGCGGGATGTCGCGGTACGGGCGGCCAGCCGCCATCCTTCGGCGGGGGCCGGTGCCGGCGTGGAGCCCGCTCGCTTCGACTGGTCGGACCGGGCAACCTGGGGGCCCGCGCTGGACGGCGTCGACGGGAGGCACACGCGCTGACCGAGGAGGGACACGCCGGGACCGTCCACACCCTGACCGGGCCGGAGGCCCTCACCCACGGCCAGGCGCTGGAGCAGATCGGCGCGGCGACCGGCCGCACGCTGCGCTATGTGCCGCTGACGCCGGAGGCGTTCGCCGAGTCGATGCGCGGCGCGGGCGCCGCCGAGTACACGGTCACCTGGCAGACCGGCCTGTTCCGGCTGATCAGGGAAGGCGTGAACGGTCTCGTCACCGGAACCGTGAGCGAGGTGACCGGCCGCCCTGCCCGCAGCCTGAAGTCGTACGCCACTGAGGTGGCCACGGTCTGGCGGTGACCATGGGTCCAGCCGGCCGCCCGCGAAGGTGCGGATTCCGGTGACCGCGAGCGGGAGGCCCTGTTCACGGCGGGGCGTGTTGTCCGGGGTGCGCGCGGAGTCGCTACCGTGCAGGCGTGGCCAGACCAGCGAAGTTCGACGCCGACCAGATCCTCGACGCAGCCGCGACCGTCGCCGCCGAGAGCGGGCAGGACGCGGTGACGGTCACCGCCGTCGCCGCCAGGCTGGGCGCGCCCAGCGGCTCGATCTACCACCGCTACGCCTCGCGCGACCTGCTGCTCGCCCGCCTGTGGATCAGGACGGTCCGCCGCTTCCAGGAGGGCTTCCTGGCCGCCGTCGAGGCCGACGACCTGGCCGAGGCGGTGCGGCGTGCGGCGGCCCACACCGTCCGATGGTCGGCCGCGCACCCCGAGGAGGCCAGGTTGCTGCTCCGTTACCACGTCGAGAACCTGCGCCTGGCCTGGCCGGATGAGCTGGGAGAGGAGCTGTCACAGCTCAACGTGGCCTCGTTCGCGGCGATGGGGCGGCTGGCCGAGCGCGGCCACACCGACCTGGAGCGCGTCGTCTTCGCGCTGGTGGACATCCCGCTCGCGGCCGTCCGGCGGCACCTGTCGAGAGGCGGGACCATCCCCGAACGGGCGGCCCGGTTGGCGGAGGTCGCGGCGCTCGCGGTAGTTTTAGAGAATGACCTCTAAAACTGTCGAGCGCCTCTACGCGGCCTTCGCCGCGGGCGACACCGACGCGCTCCTAGCCCCCCTGCACCCCGACCTCGTCCTGAAGGTCAGCACCGGCATGCCGCTGGATGTGGGAGGCGAGCACAAGGGCCCGCTCGGCGCGCTGCGCGGCTGCTGGAGCGTGATCATCCGCACCTACCAGACCGCCCCGGTGCCCGAGGAGTACGTGTGGTCGGGGCCGGACCGGTGCGTGGTCCTCGGCCACTACCGCGGCACGGTCAGAGCGACCGGGCGCCCCTTCGAGGCCGCCTTCGCCCACGACCTGACCCTGCGCGACGGCCTGATCGTGAACTTCGTTCAGATCACCGACACCGCCGAGTGGAGGCGCGCCCTGGCCCCCTGACTCCGCCGCTCCTTGCCGACCCTCACTCCCTGAGGGCCGTCACCTGTCGGATCAGGTCCGAGATCCGCACGATGCCGAGGCAGCGGTTGAGCTCATCGATGACCACCAGGTCGTCGTAGACGCGGCCGGAGTCCCGGCCCGCCGCCCGCATGGCGGCGACGGCCGGGGTCGCCCTCGGCACCGTGCGCGGCGCGTCGGCCAGCCGCCTGGCGGGCTTGGCGCCGTGCAGCGCGTGGCCGTAGCGGGCGGCGAACGACAGCAGGAAGCGGCTGCGGTCGAGGCTGCCCTTCGGGCGCTGGTACTCGTCCACCAGGATCACGCTGGTGATCGACGGCTCCTGGCCGAAGGCCTCCACCACCTCCTCCGCCTTGGCCTCCGCGGGGAGCGTCACGGCGGGCAGCAGCAGTTCCTGCACGCGGGGGCCGAGGGAGAGCGCGGGTTCGTCCTCGGGGGCGGCAAGCGGGACGCGTACCCGTCCGGCGGGGCCAGGGGCCAGCAGCGGGCCGTGCGCCAGCCGCACCTCCCAGCCGCGCAGGGTGGCGACCTGCGCCACGTGCTCGACCGCGGGGGCGAGCACGTGCGCGCTGATGCCCCGTGCCAGCGTCACCACCGCCCGCGCCGCCGCCGGCGCGCGGTGGTCGCCAGGAATCCGCGCGACCGGCTCGGGAGACAGGGCGAGCAGGTACGGCGCGGCGTCCGCGACCAGTCCAGCGGGACGCTCTCCGCCCCCATCCCCTCGAAACCCAGCAGGTAGCCCAGGTTGCGCAGCCCGTCGAGCTGCACCTCGTTGACGTCGCGTTCGGCCACCGGTACGTCATTGCGTCCAGACACAGAGACGGGTCGAACGCTTCGCTAACCTACCGTAAGGCTGCAATTCCCTATAGTTAGCATGACGTGGCATAGTGGCTCAGTGTCGCCTCCTATTTCGCGCCGTCGGGACACTTCTCCTACACGCTGCAGGGATTCTTCAACGCCCACAGCAACCACCCGCTGACCGCACCGGAGAACGGCGGCGTCTCCGGCGGCAACGGCGTGTACACCTACGGAGCGACGAACACCTACCCCACCAGCACCTACCAGGCCACCAACTACTGGGTCTACGTGCTCTTCGACGCCAGCTAGGCACGTATGCACGCCGCCGCCCCAAGCTGGCGTGCGCGCCACGGCGGAGCTTGACGGGGCCGGACCGGCAGAGCTTGACGGGGCCGGGCAGCTGCAGCCCAGCAGCCCGGCCCCGTCAAGGTGCGGCCGCTGCCTCCCCCGAGTGCAGCAGCCGCCGGCCAATGACTCCTTGCCCCCCGACCTGAAGCTCTGGCCTGCCAGAACGCTATCCGGCCTGAAGTAATGCACCCCTCATGCACCGGTTGATTTCGCCCCTGTTCGCCCCGCCTTGAACGCGTTCCCAGCCGTGCGCGGCCGCCCCGCAGCGTGTTCCTTCACGAGGTCGGGCTGGGGTTGATATGCAGAAGGGTGTGCGGTCGGCTGTTGAAGGGGCGCTGGCTCGTCAAAGGCGCCGGGGGCGCGCCGGGGACCTCGGATCACCGGCAACCGGGCGCCCCCGCCGTCACCGCTGATCGACAGCCCCACCTCCTCCTGAACACCGAGCCCCGAAGGCCGAAGACGACCTCGCCGGTTCAGCGGCGGCGGGCGGCGGGGTCGCGGCTTTGCTGCCAGCGGGACAGCGCCTCTGGGGAGTCGCGGGCGTAGCGGGCCAGCGAGGCGACGGAGGTGTGGCCGGAGTAGGCCGGCAGGGTGGAGGTGTTGGCGCCGTCTTCGGCGGCGTGAGTCAGGGCGCTGTGGCGTAGCTGGTGCAGCGTCCACGGGCCGCCGGGCGGATCGGCGGTCGCGGTCTCGAACAGCTCGGCAGCCCGGCGGTAGGACAGCCGGGCTCAGCCGGAGCGGCATCGACGTCGGACGGCGGCAGCGCGACGCGGGCGCGCCGGCCGGTGAGGAACACCGGGCCAGCGCGGCGGCCGTCCAGCAGACGGGGCAGCAGCCGGGCGGTGGGCGTCTGCCAGACGATGACGTCGACCGCACCGCCCTTGCGCCGCACACGGGCGCGCCGGTTACGCAGGTCGAGGTCGGCGACGTCGAGGGCGAGGACCTCCTCAGCCCGGGCCGCCGATTCGTACAGGAGACGGAACAGGGTGCGCTCGCGCAAGGTGAGGTTCTGCCTGGTGAGCAGGGCCTCGATGAGGGCGCGGTCGAGGGCCTTGGTGCGGTCCGGAGTGCGGGCGCGGCGGCGGACGCGGCGGATCGGGTCGCCAGTCAGCCAGTCCTGGTCGCGCCATCAGGCGCAGGCGGAGCCGAGTGCGTCCAGGCGGGCGTTAAAGGTGGCCGCGGCCGTGCCGCCCCAGCGGCCGGTGGTGGCCAGGCGGTCGGCGCCGGCCTTGCCCTCCAGCGCGGTCAGCGGCGCGTCGGCGCCGGACTCGGCGGCTAGGGCGTGCAGCGCGATCGCGTACGCGCGCTTCGTGTTGGCGTTGTCGATCGTAGTCAGGAAGGCCTCGACGGCCGCCCCGAGGGCGGGCGCACCGGGGCGGGGGGTGAGCCGGTGCCCCGTCGCCAACGCCGGTCCTCGCACAGCTATCGCAGATATGCAGGAGGAGTCATCGGCGTCGCCGCGGGCGGCCGGGCTGCGGGTGCCTTCAGGACGCTGGCTGATGCGGGGGAAGGTCGAGGAGTTCGAGCACCGCATGGGCGTACCGGCCTTCGCCCTGCACTGCGCCGACCTCCACGACCTGCTGATCGGTGCGCTGGAGGGCGTCGACGTCCGGCTGGGTCACGCGCTCACCGGTCTCCCCGAACCGGACACGCCGGCCTTCGACGGGCCGGACGGTCCCTGGAGGCTGACCGCCGACCTGATCGTGGGGACGGTGGCATGGCCCTGGCGATGAGTCCTGCTTCCTCTGCGCCCCAGGCGCATATCAGTACCACGAGTACCGATACGAGCGAGCGTCGGCCAGGCCCGGCGGACGATCTCGCTCGTGGTCATGCCATGAAACCGGAGACCATCAGCAGGGTGCGGCGGAGCGCAGCGCCAGGGCGTAGACGCCGCGCAGTTCCTCGGCCGGGACGGGCGGGACGACCTGCTGCGCGCCGACCAGGATCAGGTAGAGGAGCGTGGCCATGCGCTCCGCCTCGTCCGGCCGGCCGCCTAGTTCCAGCCACAGTGAGCGCAGGTAGTCCACGCGCATGGCGTCGACGCGTTCCTGGAAGGCGTGGACGTCGGCGTCCTGCCGGGCCCAGGCGCGTACGGCGGTCTCCTGGTCGCGGCTGTCCGCGTGAGCCTCCAGCACCAGGTCGAGGAGGTGCTGGATCTTGTCGTGGCCGCTCGCGCCGGCGGCCTCCGCGCCGGCGATGAAGCGGCCGGTGTGCTTGGCCTCGATATGCGCGAGCAGGTCGGACTTGTAGCCGCGGATGCCCTTGAAGTGGTGGTAGAAGGAGCCCTTGGTGAGACCGAGGCCGGCGCACAACCGCTCGATGGTCAGTGCCTTGATGCCGTCCCGGGTCGCGATGGCGAGCCCGGCCTCCAGCCATTCACGCTTGGACGCCATGACCGTACCGTACCAGACAGTATGACACACGCTCGGAATATACCATAAGGTATGGTATGGTCGGTGGCATGAGATCACAACACGGCCGACAGGACGGGGGCCTCCCGCGACCGCTGCGGCATGAGTACCACCTCACCGAGGCTGGCCGCGAACTCGTGCCTGTGCTGATGGCACTGATGGCCTGGGGCGACAAATGGGCGACACCGGCGGGCGGTCCGCCGGTGCGCCTGGTGCACAACGAATGTGGTGCGGAAATCACGCCGCAGGTCTGCTGTTCGACGTGCGGGAATTCTGTGACCACCGCCGACGTGACTGCCCTGCCAGGTCCAGGCGCCGCCTAGGGGCCTGGGACCAGGGTGCTGGCCAGGCGTAGCGGCATCATGCCCGAGAAGGAGTATCGGCACCGCACGTCCACCCACCGCCAGAGCGGGGCCGCCGGGCCGGAGTAGCATGCCGGGAGCCGATCAGCCGGAAGAGGCGGAGCGCAGGGCTGGCGTGTAGGCATCGCGCAGATCGTCGGCCGGGGCAGGCGGAACGACCTATTGCGCGCCGACCAGGATCAGGGACAGGATCTTCGCGATAGGGCTCGGCGTCGCGCGGCGAGCCACCGAGTTCCAGCCACAGTGAGCGCAGGTAGTCCACGCGCATGGCGTCGACGCGTTCCTGCAAGGCGCGTACGGCGGTCTCCTGGTCGCGGCTGTCCGCGTGGGCCTCCAGCACCAGGTCGAGGAGGTGCTGGATCTTGTCGTGGCCGCTCGCGCCGGCGGCCTCCGCGCCGGCGATGAAGCGGCCGGTGTGCTTGGCCTCGATATGCGCGAGCAGGTCGGACTTGTAGCCGCGGATGCCCTTGAAGTGGTGGTAGAAGGAGCCCTTGGTGAGACCGAGGCCGGCGCACAACCGCTCGATGGTCAGTGCCTTGATGCCGTCCCGGGTCGCGATGGCGAGCCCGGCCTCCAGCCATTCACGCTTGGACACCATGCCCAGACCGCGTACTGGAAGGTATGCCCCCTCCTGAGCCGTACCATTAGGTACGGTATGGTCGGCAGCATGAGATCACGACACGGCCGACAGGACGGGAAGCCTCCCGTGACCGCGCTGACCCGCTGGATCCCCAGGCTGCTCATCGCCATCGCCCTGGTGCACTTCGTGTGGGCGTTCGTCAAGCCCAACGCCTGGGCCGCCCTCGCGGCGGACGGCTTCGTCCGCGCTCTCGTCGACCTCGAGCCCGGCGCCTACTTCGCCCGCGAGGCCAGCGTCTGGTTCCTCGCCGCAGGCATCGCCCTGCTCGCCCTCGGCACCTTGTCCCGGCACCTCGTCCGCACCACGGACCGGGTGCCCGCCCAACTCGGCTGGTACCCGGTGGCCATCGGCGTGCTGGCCCTTCTGGCGGCCCACGAGCCCCTCAGGGCCGACGAGAGCACCAAGGTCTGACATGAGCAACCTCATCAGGACCGTCCTCGTACTGGCCGCGGCGTCGATGCTGGTCACCGGCGGGTGGGCACGGTTCGACCCGGCCGGCTTCGCAACCTGGGCCGGCTGGCCGAACCATGTGCACTTCCTGCACGACGCCGGGGTGTTCCAGATGGGCATCGGGCTGATGCTCGTGGCGGCGCTGTGGTGGCGTGACGTCGTCACCCTGGTGCTGGGCGGCTTCGTCGTCACCAACACGCTCCACGCGTACAACCATGCCGCCGACCTCGACCTGGGCGGCCGTACCTCCGATCCGTGGCTGCTGCTGGTGTTCTCCATGGTGGCGGCGGCCGGGCTGATGGCCAGGCGGCGCGCCCTTGCGGGGCGGGTCCGCCGTACGGGCGAGGAGGTAAGCGCGTGAACGTCCTGCTCGCCGGCGCGACCGGCACGCTGGGCTCGGTCCTGGTTCGCCGGCTGCTCGCCGCCGGCCACGAGGTGTGTGGCATCACGAGGTCCGCCGCCGGGGTGCGGCGGCTCACCGAGGCGGGTGCGACCGCTGTCGTCGCGGACGTGATGGACCGGGACGCGCTGCTGACCGCGGTCGATGGCGTGCGGGCGGACGCCGTCGTCCACCAGGCCACCGCGATCACCGGCCTGCCGCTGTTCCACCGCGCCCTGTACGCCACCGACGCCCTGCGCGAGCGCGGCACCGCGCACCTCGTCGAGGCCGCCGGCCTGGTCGGCGCGCACCGGTTCCTGACGCAGTCGTTCTTCCTCGGGTACGGCTACCGCGACCACGGCGAGGAACCGGTGACCGAGGACCGCCCGTTCGCCGAACCCGGCCAGGGCGCGTTCGACCCGCACATGCGCTCGATGCGCGCCAACGAGGAGCAGGTCTTCGCCATCGGCGGCATCTCCCTGCGCTACGGCATGTTCTACGGCCCGGAGCCCACCACCACGAAGCTGCTGGAGATGACCAGGAAGCGGATGCTGCCCGTCCCGCGTCCGGCGGGGACCGTCTCCCTGATCCACATCGAGGACGCCGCCTCCGCCACGCTGGCGGCCCTGGAACGCGGCAAGCCCGGACGGGCCTACAACATCGCAGACGATCATCCGGTCCGGTTCGACGAGTACGTCAAGGGGCTGGCCAGGGCCGCCGGTGGGCCCGTCCCGCTGACGGTGCCCGGTGGGCTGCTGCGGGTGACGCCGTACATGCACGCCCTCATGGTGGGGACGCGGCTGCGGCTGAGCACCGACCTGGCCAAGAGCGAGTTCGGCTGGACGCCTACCTACCCGTCCTACAGGGAGGGCCTGGCCGCCTGATGGGCCCACACACAAGCGGGCCGGCTCAGGACAAGCTCCTGAGCCGGCTTCATGACGCCGCGGGAGGCCGCAGCGACCCTCCGCCGGGTCGGCTTCAGCTCCATCGCGTGGAGGACGAGGTTCCTCGCACCCACATGAACCTCTCAGCGGAGAAGCGAACTGTCTCGCCGCGCTCGACCCCCACAGGACTACGGGCGGCCAGACTGGCTGATAGCAGGATGACCTGCTCACCCGGGCCGTAGGCACGACGCGCGTGCGGAAGGGCACGGCCATCGAAGCGCCGCGATGACCGCCAGGACGCTCCACGTCAGGCTCACGTCCGAGCGTCGCCAGAGCATCGCTCGCTACGAGCTGGCAATGGAGGCCACTCGGCACCCGGGCCTACGCGAACTTTACGACGCGGTGGGCCGTCGGCTCCGCGAGCCGGTGATGGCGATGTTCACCGCGCTCGGCTCACCGGATCCGGCCCGGCACGGCCGGCAGACGGTGGCCTTCCTGGAAGGTGTGATGTTCGACGCCCTGGCCGGGGCTGGGCCTGAGCTGGCTGAGGAGGGCATCCGGTTGGGAGTTCGGGAACTGTTCAGGGGCATGCTGGGCCGGTAGCCCGAAGGCGCGAGGGCCAGCGCCCGGATCCGGTCCTGGATCCAGATACGGCGCTCCTGCCGGCCAGGGCTGATCCGCCACCAGGCGCGCCCAGCCGTCGCTGGATTCCGAATGTGCCTCCCCCTTCGCCCCCGCCAGATCAGCTACCGGCGGCCGGCCCAGGTGCAACAGGCCCTGAGCGCCCTGCTGCGGGCCGCATGCGACGTCCAGCGCGAGGAAACCCTCCATCACGACGACGCCGACGTGGCCAGGCAGGTTCTCGCCAACCGAGCCCGCGCTGCTGTCGCAGCTGAAGCGGGCCTTCCACGATAGAGGCCCGGCCGCCACGACAGGCTGACCGCACGGTCCGGGTGACGCCGTGGGTGCGGCGGTAGGTGGCCGGCAGCCGGTCCGGCTCGCCCGCGAGTTCCCACCCCGCGCCAGCGGTGGGACGGATGCCGACTGCTTCGTCGAAGGCGAAGGTGTGCACGGACCGGTGCATCAGCGCCTATTCGATGCGGTCGAGTTTGGCGTCGAAGTCCGGGTCGAGCGAGCCTTTCCAGGTCTTGGTGCGCTGGAAGGTGATTCCCCGGCGGGCCAGCAGGGTGCGTAACGCCCCCGGTCCAGAAGTGAAGGCGCGGCCGGGCAGGTGCCACAGATCGTCGAGGACTTTGCGGATCGACCACCGGGTCAAGAGCTGGCCGAGCTTGGCAGGTCGCGTGGTGGACGCCTAGGCGACGAAGTCTACGTCGGCAGGGCTGAGCAGGCGGGGACGGCCTCCCGCACCACTCAGGGTCCAGGCGGGCCAGCCCGATCTCGTTGCAGGGTGGATCACATCGCGGATGGTGTCCTCATCGACCTGCCCCAGGCGGGCGGATCGCCCAGCACGCCAACCCGGTGATCGTTTCCGGTCACAGCACCAGGAGCCCATGACCGGTACGCGGCGACGCGGGCAGCCGTGCTGGCGGCTTGCGTCGCAGTCGCCGCGGCGGCCTGCTCCGGACCATTGGTCCGGTCGGCGGTTACCTGCGGTCAAGCCTGCAGGAACGGCACCAGTTTGTCTTCGCATGGCGCGTGGCCGATCTCCCGGCACAGCCGGAGGGCCTGCGCGGCCATGCGCGCCGCCGCCTCGTGCTCGCCGCGTCGCCGTTCCAGAACGGCCAGCTCCGTGAGCGCCGCCAGCTCCGGCAGCCGGAACGAAGCCTCGATCGACACGTCACGGCCCTTCAACGCGTGGTGGACGGCGCCCTCGTGATCGCCCAGGACGGAGCGCAGCCGGGCACGTGCGGCCAGCGAGTACGCCAAGTGCCAACGCAGGTCAGCCACGGTGATGAGCTCGTCGGCCAGGTTCAGGCTGTCCTCGGCCTCGGCGGTCAGGCCTATTGGGAGCCCGGCGTCGGCCAGGGCGACCAGTGCCGCCGCCTCCACCAGCCGGTCCCTGTGGCCGCGGGCCAGGTCGACCGCCAGCAGCGCCGCCTCTCGCGACTGCTTCCACCGGCCGCGCTCCCAGTGCAGTCGGCTGATCCAGGTGTGGGTGGTGGCGATGCCGTGGCCGCCGAGTGAGGCGAGCAAGTCGGCCGACTCCCGCAAGCAGTTCTCAGCCTCGCCGTATCGTCCTTGGACGAGCAGAACTGCCCCGAGATTCCGCAGATCGGCCCCCTCGGCGTAGACGAGCCTGTGCCGCCGGCTCAGCGCGAGAGCCTGCCTGCCGTACTGCTCGGCCAGGTCGAGCCGGCCCAGATGGAAGTGGTGGTTGGCGAGAGCATTGAGGGTGTGGTTCTGCCCGGATATGGAGCCGAGCTCGTGGAAGAGCCGCGCGGCCCGAGCCGTGTCGGCCATGGCCTCAGAGAGGCGGCCCGTCCACGTATGCGCGAAGCTCAGCTGGACCCTGGCCGCCGCCTCACCCTCCCGGCCGTCGGCCTCCAGGGAGATGCGGGCGCCCTGCTCCAGGTGCCCGATGGCGTCCTCACGGCAGCCGATGCGGAAGAGCGCCTCCCCCATGCTGGTGTGCAGCATGGCGTGGACGGTCGGCACCTCGTGGCCGGAGGCCGCCTCCAGCAGGGACGGCGCGATCTCCAGCCACTCGCTCAGTCGGCCGGTGCGGGTGCAGATGACGCGGACCAGGTCGGCCAGGCGCCACGCCTCGGGGCCTGGGTCGCTCTCGATCGCCCGCCTCAGCGCCGCCATCAGATTGAGCACGTCGGCGGCCGCGTGGGACAGCGGTTCGGCACGAATATCCGCGAGCGGCTCCGAGCCGGAGAACCGGAACTCGTCGAGCCCTCCCCGCGCGGCGATGGCGCCGCCGACTTCCAGGCAATGGCCGAGCAGGCGGTTCCACGCCGCCTCACGTTCGGGATCGCGCCCGGCCTGCGCCGCGGCGTAGAGCCGGACCAGGTCGTGGAAGCGATACCGGCCGATGGCGTGGTGTTCGAGGAGGTGCGCGGCGGCCAGCGCATCAAGCGAGGCGCGTGCCTCGACCTGGGGAAGACCGCAGACCGCCGCCGTCGCCGCCACAGTGTGATCAGGACCGGGTACCAGCCCGAGGAGGCGGAAGACCCGTTGATCGGCCGGGGCAAGCGCACGGTAGGAGACGGAGAAGGCGAGGGTGACAGCGTTGCGCCCGGCGCCGTCCACAGTCAGTCCCGCCAGCACGTTGCCGGCGGCCAACTCCGCCACGACCGTCGCGGCGCCGTCCTCGGGCCTGACGGCGGCGTTCGCCGCGGCGATGCGAAGCGCGAGCGGCAACCCGCCGCACAGGCGTACCATCTCGCCCCGCCGGGCCGACTCGGCCGTACTGCCGGCCGGCCCCAGCACCCTGTCCACCAGCGCCCGGCCGCTCTCGACGGGCAGCGGGCCGAGTGAGCGCTGCCTGGCCCCCGCGTACACCACCAGCTCACTCAGCCGGTGCCTGCTGGTCACGAGCACCGCGCCGGCCGGGGGCAGGAGCGGCTCGACCTGGGCCGCGGAGCGAGCGTTGTCCAGCAACAGCAGGAACGAGCGCCTCGCCAGCAGGGAGCGGTAGAGACCGAGCCGGGCCTCGAAGCCGCCCGGCGCCTGGTCGGGATCGACACCGAGCGAGACCAGCAGCCGGGTCAGCGCGACCGCGGTGGTCAGCGGCTCATGGTCGGGATCGTAGCCGCGAAGATCGATGTAGAGCTGGCCGTCGGGGAAACGGTCCGCGGCCTGGTGCGCCCAGTGCAGTGCGAGCGCCGTCTTGCCCATCCCAGCCGTTCCGCTGAGCACGCACACGCCGTCGCCGCCGCCCAAGCACTCCTCCAGCCACGCCAGCTCGGCCTCGCGGGCGATGAACCCGCGCACGTCCCTGGGCAACTCCGCCGGCCGCGCAGCCACGGGCATGGTCGGCGATGCCACCGGCTCGGGCGGCGGCGGAAGGGGCGGCCGCTCGGAAGGAGCGTCCGGTCCTACGCCCTTCGCCGGGCTGCCCGGTTCGTCGGTCAGAAGCTGCTGGTGCAATCGCCGCAGTGCCTGGCCGGGCTCGATCCCCAGCTCATCCACCAGCCGCTGCCGCGCGTCGCGGTAGACGGCCAGCGCGTCGGCGCGGCGCTCGCATCGATGCAAGGCCAGCATGAGTTGTCCCAACAGCCGTTCGTGCAGTGGGTATTCGATCACCGCCGTGTGCAGTTCGCCGACGACCTCAGCGTGCCGTCCCAACGCCAGCTCCGAGTCATAGAGCTCCTCCAGGGCGCACACCCGCCGATCCTCAAGGCCTGGGCGTTCCTGCTCGATCAGTGTGGCGCTGGTCCCGGCCAGCGCGGGCCCGCGCCACAGCGCCGCTGCCGCGCGCAACCGCGGCACCGCGTCGGCGTGGCGGCCCGCCTCGGCGTAGGCACGGGCCGCGGTTCTGTGCCGCTCGAACAGCTCCAGGTCGAGCTCGCCGTCCTCCGCGCGAATCCGGTAGCCCGCGCCCAGGCGGCGGATACGATCCTTGCCCAGAACGGCCCGCAACTCGTGGACGTACACCCGTAAACGCGTGATCGCGGTGCGCGGCGGCTGCGCGCCCCAGGTCAGGGCGACGAGCCGGTCGTCCGACACCGTGCTGTTGACGTTGAGCAACAGCGCGGCGAGGACGGTCCGCTGCTTCGGCGAGCCCAGCACGATCGGCCCGTCAGATCCGTCGACCGACACCGGCCCGAGAAGTGCGAACCGTGCTTCAGTCCCCCAGTGGCCCTTCATGTCCTCCGTTTCCTTTGCGATGGGACCGACCGAAGATCGCGGCGCTGCGAGGTGACGGGAAGAGGTGGCGCGGGACAGGCGTGTGCGAAGTCGGCCGGAAGCGACGGAGAAGAGTTACGGAAGCCTTGGCTGCGACGCTCTTTTGGTAATCGAGCAAAGGCAGGTTCTCCATGCTGCACAAGATCATGAGCGTGGTGGTCCCGGCGACCGCCCTGGCGATGGCTGCGACACTCGGCACCAGCGCGTCCGCGAGCGCGGATGTGGCGCAGCTCAAGGCCGGCCACATCAAGAGCGTCCACAGGACCCTCGCGCAGTGCGAGGCAGCGGGCTACAGGTACTCCGGGGACGGCGAATACTGGGACTGCAGCTGGGACAGCCCGTTCTGGGCACTTTGGGTCCTGAAATAGCCCACCGGAACACGTGGTGCGAGACACAGGGCATCGGCTGGACGGGATGACTCGCAGCACGCAGGGCGGCAGCAGCATGCCGTCCGGGTCGAAACCCCGAGCAGCACCGCACGACTCGAGTGAGAACGTCGACCTCACGTCAAGGTCGAGCCGCGGGTCCCATGGCCTCGAGGAAGAGGCGGCGAGGGCGTCGGCGTACTCGAGGGCCAGCGGGCCGGAGCGCAGCAGCCAGCACTGGTAGAGAGGGGCGTACAGCAGCTCCAGAGCCAGATCGAGGTCGGTGTCCGCGGCGATCTGGTCGGCCCGCTGCCCGCTGCGCAGTCGGGCCTTCTTCGCCTTGTCGTCCGGGCCGGCCAGCTTCTCGCGGTATTGGGCGGCCAGGCTGCGGTCGTGAATGATTTCGGTGTTCGGCGCCCGGATCGGCGCCTTGAACACCGGATCGGCGAGCTCGCCACATTCCGTCCCTTACTCGCGCACGCTGGCCGCGCTCTCCTGCATCGAACGGGGAGGCGAGGCGGAGGTCGTAGAAGCGCAGCCGGCCGCATTCCGGCGTGAACGCGGCCAGACCGGTACGAGGGACGTACACCAGGCTGTCGCCGAAGCCGGGGCGGGGGTTGTCGTCCTCGTCCTCGGGCGGCGTGAGGCGTACTCCGGCGAGCCTCGCGGTCGTGACGTCGCGCAGGACCGTCACCGCGCCGAGGGGCGCGTCGTCGCCCTGGACGTCGATGCCCTGGCGGCCGGCCGGGGCCGTCCTGGAACTCCCGGGTGACGCCGATCGCGAGGCCCACGCCGCCGCCGGCCAGGGGGCCGAGGGCGAGGCGGTCGCCGAAGTGGTCGTCGAACTCGGAGTTGCCGGGCACGCCGCGCGTGTCCTGGGCGATGCGGCGGACAAACGAGCCCTTCCTGAACAGGTAGACCGCGCCTCCCGGACTCTCGCCAGGCGCGCCGATCGCGACGAGGTCGCCGTAGGCGGCGACGGACTCGCCGAAGCCCGCATCCTCCTGCGGCACGGGCGAGCGAGCTTCCCCGGTGGGGCGGCGGCTCCGCCGTACAGGACGTACACCGCGCCCGCCCCCCTCTGCCCGCCACGGGGATGGTCCGGGTGCCGACGAGCAGGTCGGCGCACCGGTCGCGGTTGACCCCGGCCAGCCGAAGCCCTTCATCCTGTCGCCCGGCGGCGTGGGGACGGCGATGACCGTGCCCGCCGCCAGGACGTGCACCTGGCCGGTGGCGCCCAGGTAGCCGAGAGCGATGTCGTCGCGGCCGTCTCCGTCGAAGTCCCGGGCGCTCGCCCCGGCGCAGTCGCTCTTCACCGGCCGCACGACCGCTTCACAGGCCGTACGACCGCTTCACAGGCCGTACGACCGGGGCCGCGACACGGCCTCCTCGGGCACGACGGCCGGGACGGGCGTCAGCCGCCGGGTCGCGGCCGGATCCGGCGCGGAGCAGGCGGCCAGGACGCAGACCAGCGCCACCGCCACCGGACAGGCGGGGCCGGCATACGACGACACCCCTTGTCGATGAGGCCATCCTCTCCGGCAACCGGTCCACCGGCAACTGCTCGCCCAGGAACGCCCACGCTATGACCGCGCCCTTTCGTCCCGCTCGGCGAGGGCTTTGAGATTCAGCAGTTGTTTGCGCGTGATGATCGTGTCGGCGAAGGCGAGCGGACCCTGCACCCAGCGGGTGAGGCCACGGTCGCCGAGCACGTTGAGCCGTACCACCAAGCGGCTGAAACCGGGCTGTCGCGGCACCACGCGGTAGGTGACAGCGAGTGTTCCGTAAAGGCGCTGGGCCGAAGGAAGGATCACCCCTGTCAGGTGGTCGTCCTTCGCGAAATCGGAGATCTGGAAGATCAGGAAACGCTGCCCAACGGCGAGCTGGTCGGCGCCGGGCGTGAGCGTGCGGCTGCACCGCCGCATCCGGCCGTAGGTGTAGTCGCCGGTGGTCAGTTGGCACAGCCATCGGAACGTCAACGGGACCGAAGCGTCGACGTCCACGGCCCGGTGATAAGTCTGGCAGGGTTCTTTTATCTGACGATCGCATGGGTAGGACGCCGTGCATTCCGCCTCGGTCGCGCCCCATGATCGGCTGTCCAACATCTTGCCTCCAGCCTGTAGTTGCAGACCACACTGTCGCCGTACGGTGACGGCTCATTTCACCATACCGTACTTCATGGTATGGTGAAATGGTGAGTCCCACCCGGGCTCAGGCGGCCCGGGCGGCAGCTCCCCGTCTCCAATGGTTGCGTGAATCTGGATCGGGTGGTTGCGGCACGCACTGAACGCGGTGGGGCTGGGCGCAGAGGAGGAACCGCCTACCAGCTGCTCGTAAGAACCACCGAGGTCGACCCCGACGCCCTGGCCGAGAAGCTGGGCGTGGCGGCCGACGGCAAGGCGTGCTGCTCGCCCTGCCCGGCCGGGGCGACGACCTGACCCCGTTCGCGGCCGAGCCTGCTCGTCACCGGAGCCGGGCTCGGCGCGCACGTCCCGGCCGCCCTCAGCGCCGCCGCATACGCGGCCACCCGCTCCCCAGCCCCGCTCCCGGGCCCGGCAAAAGCCACCAGGAAGGGCCGCTCGCCAGGCGCACACCGTCAGCAGATCTAAGAAACAGCTCCTAATCGGAGTTCACGCCTGACACCGTCAAGTTGCAGGCGCCTGGCGATGATCGACGCTCGTGGTCAGGTCACCCTTGCAGCACTGATCGCACTCGTGCTGTCGCGGCTCACGTTGAAAAGGACCTGCTCGGAGGGGCGCTGCCACCAGCGGCGTTTGCGCCAGCGCAGGTGGTCAGCGAGGAGGCGTTGAGCGGTCAGCCGGACCTGCCGTTCCTCGTCCGGGTCGCGGCCGGCCCGCGCTTCAGCACGGCTAGGCGATCGTGTGCGGGCGGCACGCTGGGCAGCTCGGATCTGCTGCCGCCGGTCTTCCTCGCGCGGTGGTGTCCATGGCATCCGCAGGTAGGCGCAGATGACGTCCACGACGGTCTGCCTCAGCCTGGGGTTGTTCTGGGCGAGCTGCTCCAGCGCGTACAGGCCGCCCAGGCGGACCGGGGCCTGGCCGCTGCCGAGCTGCTCGACCGCCTTGCTGAAGCGGTCGGTGTCATGGCCGCGCTCGCCGAGTTGAAAGGTGCGCCGGGCGGTGTCGGCGTTGCGGGCGGTGTAGAACACGGCCAGCAGCGCGGCCAGGCCGGTGGCCACCGCCAAGACGTTTCCTCGGATCGCCGCCAGCGCGGCAGCCCGATCCTTATCCTCGGCGAAAACAGTGGCGTGGTCGAGGTGCTCCAGCACCCACGTGGCGCCCGGGCCGAGCATCCACATCAACGTCGGAATCGCTACGAGAACCAGCACGCCTACGACGATTGATGAAGGCTTCACCGCTCGCACCAACACTTCGAGTTCTTCTCGACCATGGGCTGATGATGCGTCGGTGGCTGAGACAACGGACATCCAGTGACGTGATCGTCACCCAGAAGGGAGGCGGCTCGTGCGTGCGATATTACGGGGTTGAGGAACTTAGGAACAGCCGTTGGCGGTGAGAATGATCTTATGCGAAGTTGTGCCGTCGGGCTTCGGCGTGTGATCGCTCTACCTGGTGGTTTCTGGGCCGTGGATGATGCGGTGGATGGCGGAGCGTCCGACGCTGTACTCGGTGGCCAGGTCGGCCAGGGACACCTCGCCCTCGGCGTATCGGCGGCGGATGGAGCGCCGTGCGGGTTCGGGCAGTTTGGGTTGCTTGCCCTTGAGCTTGCCGTTCTTCTTGGATGCCTATGTGCACCTGGCCGACATCTCCACGCGCATGCACGACCTGGCGCGGGTCGGCCCACCGCAGCGACGGCGTGGCGAACACATCCCGGACCTGGAGTGCCCGAAACAGCCCCTCCAGGACGTACACCACGTATGCGTCGCGGTCCACCGCGCCCTTGGCCAGTTCGGGGTTGTCGAACACCGGCCGCTTCCAGACCGGGGTCACCAGGGACGTGTCGATTTGCTTCGGCGTCAGCGGCTTGCGGGAGACGTGCCGACGCGCCAGCGCGGCGAGCTGGTCCTCCTGGCCCTCGCGGTACGCCGGGCGGATCTGGCCCCGGCCGCCGTGGCAGATTGCACGGGCCAGGCGGTGGCGGGACTCCTGCACGGTGAGCTGCCGGTTCATCAGCCGCCGGTAGGTGTCGTCGACCGGGTCGACCACGGCGAGCAGGTGCATGGTCTTGTCGATCCGGCCGTACTCGGCGAACGCGGCCCCCAGCGGGGTCGGGTGGCCCTCGCGGCCGAACATCCGCAGCAGGTCGTACGCGCGCACCTGGTTGGTGATCAGCGATCCGGCGACGCTGAGCATGTCCGGCCAGTGCGTGACGATCCGCTTGAGGTTGACCTTGTTGCAGGCCACTGCGTCCAGCGGCCCGTATCCCGACGGTTCGTCGCCGTCGGGCAGGTCCGCGCGCCAGAACCGCCGGTCGTTCAGGTCACGGAAGCGCGGGGCGAAGCGGAAGCCGAGCATCTTGTAGAGGTCGGACGCCATGTCGGAGTAGGAGGCGTTGTCGGTGGCGACCATCTCCGGCTTCACCCCGCCGTCGAGGTTCAGCAGAGTGTCCAGGGTGTAGAGGCTGTCGCGCGGGGTGCCGCGTACGACCATCGCGCCGGTCCCGGCGACCTGACGCTCGGCCACCGTACGGGCCTCCGACACCTGCCGGGCCAGCACCGAGACCCCCGTGCAGCAGCACGCGGTTCTTGCGCAGCCACGTCACCGCGTGGTTGAACAGCGCCACCGGCCCCTCGGCGTGCGTCCACGCCCGCCCGTACAGGAGGCTCCGGAACTCCCGGCCCCACTTCCGGTCGGTAAAGTCCCGGTACTTGAACCGCTCCTGGATTTCATCCGCGTGCTCGTACACCGTCGACCTGCGCTCGGGGTACCGCTTCACGCACGAGGAGTCCTCGATGCCGAGCTGCCCGGCGAGGTACTCCACGACCTCCCACGGCACCGCGAGCGGATCCTCGCCCAGGAACCGGCCGATGTATCGGACCGTGCAGATCTGCACCGCCATACCGAGACGGTGCGCATCCGTACGACGCCGCGGGATCAGATCCCGGTTGTCATCGTTCAGGAAGAACTGCTCCAGCTCCGGACGCGTGGGCACCGCGGTGAACGTCCCGTACGCCTCCGCCTGCTCATCAGTCAGAAACTCCACCGGCACGAGCCGGACCGTGCCGGCAGCGGCGAGCAACCGGCGGCTTTCCGCGAACCCCAGCAGCAGCCGCATCCGGTGTGCTAGCCGACCATGATCGTTCTCACCGGGATTTCCTGTACCGCAACTACTCACACCCGTATCCCTCTAGGAGCCCTACGAGTTACAAGCTCCCGGCGGCCGTTGGCAGCCGCGGCCGCGTCGTCTCAGGCTTCGTCGGTAGCGGCGCCGGTGAGGGCGCCTATCAGGGGATTGGCGTTGGCGGTGAGCCAGGCGAAGGCCCATCGGATGGGTGGGGCGTCGCGGACGGGGATGTAGACCACGTCGGGTCGGGCGTAGAAGCGGGCGGCCTCGGCGGCAGCGGCGGCGACGGCCTGTCCGGTGGCGGTCGCCTTGAGCTCGTCCTCCCAGTTGGAGACGGTCGGGCCGCGGGCGATGAGGCGGCCTGACGGGGTGCGGAAGGGTTGGAAGGCTTCCTCCATGGACGCCGGGATCGGTGACTGGGGCGTCATGAAGGTCAGGTCGCCGTAGTCCTCCAGGCTGACCGAGTCGCGGTTGGCGTAGGTGTGGGTGGCGGCCATGGCCAGGACGACTGGTGAGGTGTGGGTGATCGGTCCGACGGTGATGTCGGGTTCGCGGATCGGCAGCCACAGGTGGGCCACGTCGATCGTGCCCTCCCGCAGGGGTGTGAGCGGGTCGACGACGTTGAGTTCGCAGTGCACGAGCCGGGCGGTCGGGTGCCTGGCCTGGAACCGTTCGACGATGCCGTTGATCATCCAGCCCTGAGGTCCCATGGTGCCCAGGGTGAGGGTGCCGCTGATGTCGCCGGCGGAGACCGACACGTCCTCGACCCCATCGACGATCTGCTGGTAGGCGGGCCGCAGGGACTGGTAGAGCCGCTGCCCGGCAGCGGTGAGCCCCACAACGCGGCTGGTGCGGTCGAACAAGGGCACGCCGATCCGGCGTTCGGTCTTCTTGATCGACTGGCTGACGCGGGCCGGGGTGACGTGGAGGCGTTCGGCGGTGCGGCTGAAGTGCAGTTCCTCGGCCAGCGCCAGAAAGATCTCGATATCGCGGAGCTCCACGGGCCTTTTGTCCTGATCTTTAAGCGTTCGGTTAATAGCAGGTTATCGGACTCGTCGTTGATCGGGACCAGCCCGCAGGCGAGAGTGGGACGCCTCATCCCTGCTGAACGGCCTGAACCAGGCCCGCGAAGGAGCCCCTCGAATGTTTCAGGAGATGCGTTACCGCGGACCGTCGCTCGACGAGCTGCACGAGAACTACGCCAAGCGGCACCGGATCGACGAGGCCGCGCCCATCCGATCCACGCACGAGGTGGTGATCGACGCACCTGCCGAGCGCATCTGGGCCCTGCTCGCCAACCCCGCCGACTGGTCGGCATTCGACCCGGCCATCCACGACGTGCGCATTGCCGGCGACGGCGACGTCACCGTGGACACACGGTTCACCTGGGTCAACGGCCGCACCTCCATCGCCTCACGCTTCGCCGTCGTCGAGCCGCTCCGCGAGGTCACCTGGACCGGCAGTGCGATGGGCTCGCGCGCCGCGCACCGCCACGTCATCACCACCCGTGAGGACGGCACCACGCTCCTGCGAACCGAGGAGTCGATGGCCGGAACCCTGCTCGGGCTCTTCTACAACAGCGCGAAGCTGCACGCCGAGCTGACGCGCTGGCTCGGCTCGATCAAGACCGCCGCGGAGACCCGGGTAGCCACCATCTGATCAGGGGCCTTCGGCCACAGGTCCAGCAATCAAGATCATTCCCAGCGCCGATCACTGTTCCTGGAGTGAACCTTGGGGACGTCGAGCACGAGGAGCGAACCCCTCCTGGCAACATCAAGATCGGCTGTCTCGGAAAGGCGTCGATCTCGGCGAAGGTTTCGTACAGAGCCGCGGGCACCTGCCCGGTTCCCGCGGCCAGGTCCAGCAGCCGGCGTACCGGTGCCAGGCGGGCTTGCCTCGGCGGCCAGGGGCTGGACGGCCTCGGCTGGGATGCCGGGCCGATACAGCCGGTAGTAGCGGGCGGTGCCGGCGAACTTGCTCATGGGAAGGCTCCTCATGCCCAGTGTCGGTGATGGCGGTTGGTCGGCTTTCAGCAGGTCGCGCATGCAGGTGGCCTGCAGCGAGGCCAGCATGTCGGCGTTGCGGCCGGGGCGGGTGGTCGGGCTGGTATCCCACAACGGTCAATGGGAGTCAGTTCAACGCCTCCAAGTGGGGCAGGGGCGCGAGAAGAAGCCGGTCAGATCTCCTCATACCGCCCATCCTGCTGTTACCGTCCCAGGATCAACGACAGCCCAGGATCACCATGCGCACGGTCGAAAGCAGCCAGCTGCCGCCCTGTCGCGGCCGTCGGGGACGGAGCGAGCGAGCCGGGCGAGCTTGGGGACGGCCAGGGTGTCACCGGAGCGGACGGCGGCCAGGGCCCGGTCGAGGCCGGGCCGGGCGCGGTTGGTGCCGGTGAGGCCATGGTCGAGGTAGATACGCTCGTCGGTGACGCCGAGCTTGAGCAGGATGGCGCGCTGGGCGGTGAGGTCCTGTTCGTCGGTGGAGCAACGGGCGTAGCTCAGCGTGACGGTCACCTTCCGAAATGTACGTTCAGCCTCCCCTCACCGTACAGATCACCGGACCACTCTTATGAGACGCTTGCCGGGCTGGTCGGCGTCTCGGCCTGTCTGCGGCGGCACATGTCCGTTGAGGGAACCTCCATCGGACGCATGGGAGCCGCCGCACATCTGCGCACTCCCTCGCCGATGGTTCATGACGGGCCCCAGTTCACTTCTGATCGATGCATGGTCGGACCGTGCCGAGGGAACCCAGGCCCAGCGAGATGTCCTCTTCGCGGGCGAGCCGGACGGAGAGGGTGAGCTCCAGCGCCTGGCGTACCACATCGGTGATGCCCACCCGCAGCGGCGAGCGAGTCTCCGACGAGCTGTACGCCAGGGCGTCCGAGCAGTACGACGACAGGGCGCTCGCCACGCTGATCATGGCCATCGGCCAGGTCTGCTTCTTCCTGCCTCCCGCCGGCTCTCATCGGCAAGCCTCTGCCCGGGGTATCGCTGGCCGAGCAGTGGAGGCAGTAACAGAACTTCCTGGACCGGGAGTGCGGAACAGTTCAGGCCTGCTGGTGGAAGCCGGTTCGCCAGGACGAATGGACGGGCTCCCCGCCCAGGCCGAGCGCCTTGGCGTTGTCGGATGTCGATCGTGTGAGGCTTGATCTCCGACATGGGAATCCTTCCCAACGTTTGCATGAGATTTCAGAGGGTGATCTGGCTACGGCGCTGGTCCATGGCGTCGGCAATACGTCACCGACCTGCTGCGCAAGCACCTGAAGGTGATCAGATCGCGGTGGCGGTCCCTGCCGGCGGGCCGGATCGTCCTGCTCCGCGCCCTGCTCGTCCTGACGAACCTCGAACTCGACCGCTGACAGACGATCAAGACCGAAGACAGCCGCCCACGACCAGCGCGAGCACCTACGAACCCCGCCACACCAGCAGCCGCCCCAGCGAAAACCAAGATGGTGGATCTTCAGTGAAGATCCGACTGGACCTCGGTCAGTCGATGCCTTCGACGATGCGGAAGTCGCGCTCGACGCCGTCGGAGAGGGCGGCCAGCGCCTCCTGATAGGCCGCACTCTCGTGCGCCGCGACGGCCTGCTCGAAGCTGTCGAACTCGACCAGGACGGTGCGCTCGGCGATTCCGGCGTCATGCGCCACGACCCGACCGCCACGGACGAGGGTCCGACCGCCCCCGGCCGCGACGGCCGCACGGGCCAGCTTGTTGTAGGCAGCCAGCTTCTCAGGGTCTGAAATGGTGCGGTAGACGCTGACCCAGTAGCCCTTGGGCATGGAACCTCCAGTGTTGTGATGAGTGCATCTGACTTACGGGTTGGTCTCGGACGAGCGTGGGCGGGCGAGAGCGAGGCTTGTCGGCGTCGTGATCGCCATGGCGCCGATGCCGACCAGCGCCGCGGTGGTGTAGGCGCTGTCGTCGGGAAAGAGGTGGCCGGGGCGAGGATCAGGCCGCCGATGGCGCTGCCCAGGGAGTACCCGACGCTGCGGACGACACTTCTCGGCCGCGATGCCCGGCGTCATCCTGGCCGTCACCCCCAAGAGCGAGACGTCGAGCGCCATTCGGCCAGGTCCGACCGGGCCGCCGCGAACAGGGTGAACGCTCTGGCCGAGGACGAACAGCATGGCGTACCCCTTAACGTCGAAGTGACGATTAATGATGGCACACTTCCCAGCGCAGTTTCATTCCGGGGCACCCGCCGCCGACCACGACGGCGCTGCCGGCCAGGAGCAGGGGGTCGGCGATCCGCGTCCGGACCCGCGGCGTGAGCTTGCCGGCGACGCACCCCAGCACCGAGAACGGGATGAGGACCAGCCCGGCGACGAAGGTCGTCAGCCCGAAGAGGTAGCCGGCGCCGTGCGGCGTCTGCGCGTACCGGGTGATGAGCGTGAGCACGAACATGACGAGGTTCGCGACGGCGACCGCCGGGTGCCGCACCGCCCGCACATCGACCAGGGGCGTCGTGCTGCGCAGCTCGATGACGGCCCAGACGGCATGCCGCCGACGTACAGGTGGATTCGAAGGGCTTCACCGGCACCTTCCCGGCCAACTCCGTCAGCACCATCGTCATTCCGCCGGGCGGCTCCGACCCCGACCCGACGCCCACCCCCACGCCGGACGCGTCCTGCAAGGTCACCTGCAAGGTCGTCAACCAGTGGCAGGGCGGCTTCCAGGGCAGTGTGAAGATCACCAACCAGGCGGGCAGCCCCGTTCAGGGCTGGAAGCTCGGCTGGGGTCGTTCGCCAACGGCCAGAAGCTCACCCAGTCATGGAACGGCACCTACGTCCAGAGTGGCGCGGACGCCACCGTGACCAACGCCGGATGGAGCGCGACCATCCCCGCCAACGGCGGCAGCGTGGAATTCGGCTTCCTCGCCAGCAGGTCCGGCACCGCCAACGATCCGCCGGGCTCTTTCCGGCTCAACGATTCGCCCTGCGTCAGCGGATGACCAATGCCCCGGACCGACCACATCGGTCCGGGGCATTGTCATGCCCTTCGGCCAGGATCGCCGGGCGGGGCGGTGGACTGCCTCTGCACGAGCGTCACGCCCAGCCGAGTGTCCCTGCTCGTCATGCCGGGCCTCTGGATGCGCTGCACCAGGTGCCACACCGCCTGAGCTCCCAGCAGTTCCTTGTCCACCGCCATCGTGGTCAGGGCGGGAGAAGCGTGCCCGGCCATCGCGATGTCGTCGTAGCCGATGACGCTCATCTCCTCCGGAACGGCGACGCCGTGGTCGCGCAGCGCGTTGAGCGCGCCGAGTGCCGACTCATCGTTGCCGCAGAAGACCGCCGAGGGCCGTACGGGGAGCGCCAGCAGCGCTGCCATCTGCTCATATCCGGTGTCGATGCTGAAGTCGCTGCGCCGGACGAACGACGGCTCCTCCCGCAGCCCGTACTCGGCCAGCGCCCTGCGGTAACCGGTGAGCCGCTCTACGGCGGGCGCGATGCGGTCCTTGGCGGTGATGATGGCCGGCGGCGGATTCGTGTGCCCGAGGTCGAGCAGGTGGCGGGTGGCGAGATAGCCGCCGATCTCGTCGTCATGCCGGACGAAGTCCATGGGAAGGCCCTTGACCGCGTGCTCGAGCAGCACGCAGCTGACCCCTGCCTCGTGGATCCGGCGCAGATAGTCGGGATCGCTGCCGACGCTCAGCACGACCAGCCCGCTGACCTCTCCCCGCTGCACGCACAGCGGCAGCTCACCGGCCTCCGGATCGACCGTCTCGAAGCTGATCGACAGCCTCAGCTCCGCGCACGCCTGCTGCGCGCCCGCCAGCACAGGGGCGAAGTACGGGCTGGTTCCGGTGGACATGTCGCTGCCCCAGGACACGAAGCCGACCATGCGAGGCTCGCGGGAAGGAGCCGCGGTCTTGCGGCCACGAGGCTCGTACCCGAGCTGCCCGGCCGCCCGCCGTACCCCGGCGTCGGTGTCCGGGGATACCCAGCTCTTACCTGTGAACACCGCTGACACCGTGGCGATCGACACGCCGGCCAACTCCGCGACCTCCCGCATGGTAGGCCGTTCTACCGACCGCCCCATCGTCCTCCCGCCGAACCACTGAAACTTGGGCTGCAGCGCCCTTCCGTGAGGGCTCTGAGATTGTCCATCAAGTGAGGGCCGCGGGCCACCACGGTGCTGCGGCGCGCCTCAGGCCGCGCTCGTGACACGGTCGAGGTGCTCGCGGCTGATCCTGGCCGATTCGTACGCGGGCAGGCTGGGCCGGTCGCGTTCGACGACCAGCCAGCCCGCGTAGCCGTCGCGCTCCAGCGCGGCGAGAAAGGCCGGCAGGTCCAGGCCGGCGTCGCCTTGGTCTGGATTCCCAGCTCCGCCGCGAAGTCCATCTCGGCCTCGTAGCCGGCGTCGTCGCCGGCCCTGGCCGGGACGAGGGTGGCGTAGGCGGCCGCGGTCAGACCGTGCGCTGACAATCTGGACGCGACATGGGCGGCCGGCCCGTACGACTCGTGTGCCTGCATGAGCTCGATGCCCTGGTATCCGGCCGCGGCGATCTGCTCCAGCATCACGCATGGCACGATCCCCTTCGCTAAAATTCAGTAAACATCACTCAGGGGTTGGGACGGTAACGCGCCGGATATTTGGCGTCAATAGCGCATAAACCCTCACAAGTTTCGAGACGGGAGAGGTTGACCTCAGACCACTGTCACGCGATAGTTCACTAAAATTACTGTAATGCAGTGAACAAGCCAGGTTCCTGGATGCCCCCTCCCCCGAGGAGCTCGCCATCGTGAACCGCAGACCGTGGCCATCGTCGGCTGCGGCAACATCGCGAAGTCCTACGCCGAAACCCTTGCCGCCTATCCCGACCTGAACCTGCGAGGAGTCCTCGACCTCTCCTCCGAACGGCGTGCCGCGCTGGCCGCCACCTCCGCGGCGCGCGTCTATGCCTCACTGGAGCAACTGCTTACCGACGACGCGGTGGACATCGTGGATCACGAGCCGCTGCCTGCGGGCAGGCAAGCACGTCCACAGCGAGAAACCCCTCGCGCTTACCCACGAAGAAGCGGCGGAGCTCGTGGGAACGGCCGAGGACATGGGGGTGCTGCTCGCTGCTCCTGGAAAGCCGGCACGACTTCGGCTCGGCCCTGCACGTGGGCGATCTCGCCGGTCCGCTGGCGCCCGTTGCGCCGTTGCGGGAGCCGTACCGGGGGTGGAATGGGGGCGGGCCGGTCATGACCTGGCCGCCGCCATCAAGCAGGACCGCCCGCACCGCGCGACTGACCGGCAGGCCGCACACGTGGTGGAGATTCTCTGCGCCATCCGCGAGTCCTACGAGACCAGCAGGACGGTGAAGCTGCGCTCGGTCTTCGAGCCGCCGGCACCCATGGAGTGGGCGGCTCGAAGACTGTTCCGCCTGACCTCCGGGAGCACCGTCCCGGTCGGCACGAGGAAATGCGCTCCCCCTCGCCACCGGCGATGCTCCCGGTCTCATCCCCGTATCCACGCGGCCTCTGCCGCCCGATCCGCCGAACACCTCGCCCTGCTGAACGGGAAGCCCATGAGTCTTATCTCACTGCACCGCAACTGGACCGTCCGGCAGGTGGACGGTGACATCCACACCTCTGCCTCGGTGCCGGGGTGCGTGCACACCGACCTCCTGACCGCCGACCTGATTCCCGACCCCTACCTGGACCGCAATGAGACCGAGCTGAGCTGGATCGGTCGGTCCGCCTGGCGCTACGAGACCGTCTTCGACCGGCCCGATGGCAGCCACGACCGCATCGACCTTGTGTGCGAAGGGCTCGACACCGTGGCGCGGGTCGAGCTCAACGGCCGAGTGATCGGCACGACCGCCAACATGCATCGCCGCTACAGATTTGATATCGGCCCAGCGCTACGCGATGGTGACAACGAGCTGTCGATCACGTTCACGCCCGCTCACGACTACGCCGAGGGGCTGGTGCGGGAACTCGGCGAGCGCCCGAGCGCCTACACCGATCCGTATACGTTCATCAGGAAGATGGCGTGCAACTTCGGCTGGGACTGGGGTCCCGCGCTGGTCACGGCGGGCATCTGGCGGCCGATCGGGCTGCACGCGTGGAGCGGCGCGCGGCTGGCTCAGGTCCGCCCGCAGATCTCGCTCACCGACGGCGGTGCCCGCGTGGCCGTGCACGTCGAGGTGGAGCGCGCCACCGACGAGGAGCTCCTGGTCACGGCGTCGGTCGCGGGCGTGTCCGCCGTAGCGGCCATTCCGGCGGGCGAGACGGCCGGCTTGATCGAGCTGGACGTCGAGGAACCCGCGCTGTGGTGGCCCCGGGGGTACGGTGAGCAGCCGCGCTACGAGCTCGTGGTCAGCACGGCCGATGACGAGTGGCGGCGGCACATCGGCTTTCGGGATGTCCGGCTCGACACCGCGGGCGGCGCGTTCACCCTGGTGGTCAACGGGCAGCCGATCTTCGTCAAGGGCGCGAACTGGATCCCCGACGACTGCTTCCCCTTCCGGGTGGATCGCCGCCGCTACGCCGACCGGCTGGCGCAGGCGTGCGGAGCCGGGATCAACCTGCTGCGCGTCTGGGGCGGCGGCGTCTACGAGAGCGACGACTTCTATGACCTGTGCGACGAGCATGGCCTGATGGTCTGGCAGGACTTCCCGTTCGCCTGCGGCGCATACCCCGAGGAGCGGCCGATCGCGGACGAGGTCGAGGCCGAGGCGCGGGACAACGTCGTGCGGCTCATGCCGCATCCGAGCCTGGTGCTGTGGTGCGGCGGTAACGAGAACGTCTGGGGCTACTTCGACTGGGGCTGGCAGGAGCGCCTGGCCGGCCGGACCTGGGGTGCGACCTACTACACCCGCACGCTGCCGGGCGTCCTGGCCGAGCTCGATCCGGCGCGCCCTTATCTGCCGAGCAGCCCGTACTCCGGCTCGATCGATCTGCATCCCAACCGGCAGGATCGGGGGCCCATCCATATCTGGGACGTCTGGAATCAGCGAGACTACGCCGCCTACCGGGAGTACCGGCCCAGGTTCGTCTCGGAGTTCGGCTTCCAGGCGCCCGCCGCGTACGCCACGATCCGCAGGGCCATCCACGACGATCCGCTCACTCCAGATTCGCCCGACATCGTCCATCATCAAAAGGCCGTCGACGGCAACCGCAAGCTGCTCGCCGGTCTGCAGCCGTACTTTCCTCATCCTGAGACCTTCGACGACTGGCACTACCTCACCCAGGTCAACCAGAGCCGGGCGATCCAGCTGGGCATTGAGCACTTCAGATCGCTGTGGCCGTACTGCGCGGGCAGCATCGTCTGGCAGCTCAACGACTGCTGGCCGGTCACCTCCTGGGCGGCGATCGACGGCGACGGCAGGAAGAAGCCTCTGTTCCACGCGCTGCGCAAGGCCTACGCCGACCGGCTGCTGACCGTGCAGCCGCGCGAGGACGGCCTGGCCCTGGTCGTCGTCAACGACACCGCCGAGCCCTGGGCCGAGGAGGCGCAGGCAGTACGGCGGGGCCTGGACGGGCAGGTGAAGGAGGCGCAGATGATCGCCTTCGATGTCCCGCCCCGTGGCATCGTGACCGTGCAGTTGCCGAGGACGGTGGCGGAAACAGAGGACCCGACGCGTGAGCTGGTCGCCGTGACGGCGGGCGACCGGAGAGCCCTGTGGTTCCACGTCGCGGACAAGGATCTCGACCTGCGGCCGCCGCAGTACACCGTGCAGGTGGAAGGCCGGCGGGTGCGGGTCACCGCCCACACCCTGCTACGGGACCTGGCGCTCTTTCCCGACCGGCTCGATCCCTCCGCGGAGGTGGACGATCAGCTCGTGACCCTGCTGCCGGAGGAGAGCGCGGTCTTCACGCTGAACATCGACGGTCTGGACGAGAAGGCACTGGCCGGTTTCCCCGTCCTGCGCTGTGTCAACGACGTGGTGGCCGGCTGAAGCGCAACGCCGGTGCCAACCCCGCTGAAGGCGAGTCGAGGCCACGCAAAGGGTCGCTATCCTCGCCCGTCAAGACGGCAGACGACTGGACCTTGCACGGCAACTGGGAACGCATGACGAGATCGTCGATCCACCACCCGGCGGGACACCACCTCAGCACGAGTGATCGGGACTTCATCAACGTCGCTTGGGCTGTCCGCGGTAGGTGACGACTTTGTCGCCCGGTGCCGGATACGCCATGATCAGCAGCCGCTGGGTGCCGTACTCCTCGCCCTTCCAGGGGAACCAGGCGAAGTGCACGCGGATGCGGTAGTGCCCCTTGCGGCCGTTGAGCGACAGGTCGGGCAGTTCGGTGCCGCTCAGGCCGTCCATGAAGCTCATCTCGCCGCTCTGGTTGGCGTAGCCGACCTCGACGACGTCGTCCCAGCCCTTGGTCTCGATCGGTGGGCGGCGCGTGTAGGTCTCCAGCGTGACACAGACGTGGAAGTCGGAATGCGTGTCCACCGTCACGCGGCCGGGTCCGGCGGTGACCGGGCCGGCGGTCGTGCTCTTGCCCTCGCCGGCGAACTCGTCGTACAGCTCCAGCCCCGCCTCGGGCCACTCCGGCTCCTTGAGGCGGATCGCCTTGGCGGGCTTGATGAGGGGATGGTGACGTGGGGTGGCGTCGCATTTGCTTTGCTCCTCGGCCATGAACTCGTCGAATTCGCGATCCTCGGCGGCCGCTTCCGCTGTGACCTTTGCCTTCGCGGCCGGGCAGATCCCGGCGAGCACCCCGCTCAGGTTGCCGACGCTCACCCCTTCCACCTCCCGCAGGCGGGTCAGCTCGCGTGGGTCGTTGCGGGTGTAGACGGCGCACAGGCGACGGCCGTGGGCGAGCAGCACCTGGTCGGGCGTGGTGGCGGCGAACGTGAGCACATTCTGCTGGCGTACAGCGCAGATGAAGGCGCGCGAGCCAGTCGGCGGCGGGAGTTCCACGGGCTTGCCGTCCATCTCCCTCTCCCAGGGCTCGGGAGGCGAGCAGTCCTCGGCCGTGGTGACCGGGCCGCGTGACTCGTCGGCGGCCGGCAGGAAGCACAGGGCCACGGAGGTGGCCAGCACCGTCACGAGCACGTGGTGGCGCAGGCGGGCGGCCGGTGGGGCACCGTACAGGACGAGCAGGATGAGGGCGGAGGCGGCGAGCGCGGCGCTGTACCACAGCGGGGAGAGCCCGAAGAGGAGGTCACCCTTCTCGTTCCGGACGAACACCCCATCCGGGTACAGAGCCAGCCGCTGTTCGGCCATCTCGGGGATGAGTTGCCAGTCCGCCTCGGACATTGTGGTGAGCGCGGTGACGATGCCTGCCGCCGCGGCGAGAGTCAAGATCAGCATCGTGACACGCAGCAGCCGCCTGGTCCTGCGTACGATCGCGATCAGAACCAGTACGGCCGGGGCGCCGACTCCGACGAGCAGGTCCACGGCGACCCAGAGCACCGTCGCCGGGTAGCCGACGTACCCGTGGAAGAGATCGTCGACCGCGCCCCTGGGGCCGATCCACGCAGGCATGCCGTCCGCGAGGTTGACGGCCGCGGGGATCAGTGGGGGCACCACGGCCACGGCGGCGAGGGGCCACGCCCGCGCAGGTGCGACCCGGACCGGAGGCGCCGGAGACGGCACCGGGGTCGGGCCGCCCAGGTCGTGGGCGGAGCGAGCCTGCCACACCGTCCCGAAGACGCTCAGGATGCTCAGGACCATGAGCAGCACCAGCTCGTAGTCAACGCCCATACCGCCGAACGCGACGATCGCATTGCCTCCCGGCGACAGCAGCGACAGCGCCGCCGAGGTCCCGCCCATCCGCACGGTGCCTGGCGTCCAGCGTGCGTCCCTGGCCTGGCCGGCCAGGACCGGCACCAGCCACAGCAGGTAGACGGCGTTGCCGAGCTGGTACGGAGAGATGGACTGCACGATGGAGTACTGGCCGAGGCCGTAGGCGACGGTGGAGGTCAGGCCTGTGGCGGCGCTCGCCAGCCCGGCCACGAGCCCGAGCAGCCGCAGCCATCGAGGCAGGGCCCCGGCGAGGACCACGAAGAACAGCCCGACGACGGCGAAGTTGAGCACGTCGGAGGGCAGGCCCGACCACCACTGGTACGGGATCGGAAGCCGGTACAGCAGCGTGCAGGCGACGCTGAGGTACAGGGCCGCCCGTAACAGCCGGACCGGCCTGTCGTTGACCGCCGCCGTGCCGACCGGCCGCCCGCGCAGCACCTGCCAGTAGGCCCAGCCCTGCAGGACTCCTCCCCCGACCATGAGGAGCTCCACCCACCAGGTGTAGGGCATGAAGTCCGGGTCCCACTCGCCGGTGACGATCTCGCGTAGTAGCGCGGGGTCGCCGGTGGCCAGCGCGAGGACGCCGGACACGATGACCGCGGCCACATAGACGGCGGCGAACAGCGCGGCAATTCTGCCGAAACGATAGCGGCGCACGAACGATCCTCGGGCACGAGCGGACAGGATCCGAACAAAGGCGCCCAACCCTAGCGAGCCGTCACCGAAACGATCAAGTGCCGTAGTGAATCCACGGTATCTGTGACCGTCGATTCAATGCCTGAGCGCCTCGTGGCGCACAACGAGATACGCGCGATCGAGTTCGAGGCCGTTTCGGCTGCCGCAAGGGCTCCGAGCCGCCACAATGACAGTCCCGGTCCGAGCAATGCCCACAGGAACGCCGGTTGAAAAGGCTCGTTCCAGGTGCAGCATGGCGGTGAAGTCAGCTGGTACGCGTGAATGGTCAACCCCGGACGGCGCAGGAGCGCTTCGCACCCTCTTGTGAACGCCCATCGGGCTTCGCGGCGATACAGAGACGTGCGTACATGGATGAGCTGGATCGCCGTTGTCCCGTTCGCCGGGTGGGCGCTGGTGCGGCTGAGCGGGTTCGAGCCGGACTGGCCGTGGGTGCCGGTGGTGGCGTACACGCCGTACGCGGCGACCGGGGCGGTGGTCGGCGTGGCGCTGGCGTGGATGCTGAGGCGGCGGGCGGCGGGGGTGGTGGGGATCGCGGCCGTGGTGGCCTTGGGAATCGTCGTCGTGCCCCGGGCCTTCGCCGACGGCAACCCAGCGGCGGACGGGCCGGTGTTGCGGGTGCTGGCGGCCAACCTGATGGTGGGCCAGGCGGACACGGACCAGTTGATGGCCCTGGTCGGCCAGGTGCGGCCGGACGTGCTGACGCTGCAGGAACTCACCCCGGACGCGATGCGGCGGCTGGAGGAGGCGGGCGTGCGCGAGAGGTTGCCGCACGCCGTCACGCGGCCGTTGCCAGGGGTCGGCGGGTCCGCCGTGTACGCGAGGCATCCGCTGACGGCCGGAGAGACGATCAAGGTGGGAGCGTTCGGGCAGGCCAGGGTGTGGCTCGCGCATCCCGGCGGGGACCGTGTGGAGATCGTCTCCGTGCACCCGTGCGCGCCCAAACGCGTCGGCCGGCAACCGTGCTGGCAGGGTGGCCTCCAGGCGCTGCCGCGCGGCCGCGGCCAGTTGCGGCTGCTGGCGGGGGACTTCAACGCCACGCTCGACCACCTGCCGATGCGTGAGCTGCTGGCGTCCGGGTATCGGGACGCGGCCGACGTCATGGGACGCGGATTCACGGCGACCTGGCCGCAGGCGCTGGGTCGTACGTGGCGGCTGCCCGGCGTGACGATCGACCACGTGCTGGCGGACTCGCGGATAGCGGTGCGAGACTTCCGCGTGCTGGAGTTGCGGCACACCGATCACCGGCCGGTCTTCGCCGAGGTCAGGCTCCCGTGAGGGCCGCCGCCGCTGCTCGGCGTCGCGGCTGCGGGCTACTGCGCCGTCGACGCCAGCGGCATGCGGTCGGTTTGGCTCCGGGATGGCCTTCAGAGGCAGGCCGTAGCTATCCGGTATTTACTGCGGCAGGGGTTGGGCGTGTGTCCCGGCCGCGACCTCACCTGGGCAGGCGGGCCTCGATCGCATCGGCGGCGCGGAGCGCGCCGCCCGCCGCGCGCACGTCATCCTGCATGGCGCGGAGCCGCTGCCGGGTGGCGGGCTCGTCGAGCAGGCCGCGGACGGCTTCGCGCAGGCGTTCGGCGGTGGCGTCGGCGGGAGCGAGGGTTGAGCCGAGACCGAGGGCGGCGATGCGGTCGGCTGTGGTCTGCTCTTCGGGGGTGTGTGGGATGGCCACCATCGGCACGGCCGCTGCCAAGGCCTCCATCGTGGAGTTCATGCCGGTGTGGGTGACGAAGGCATCGGCGTGTGCGAGCACGGCGGGCTGGGGGACGTGCTGGTGGGCCTCGATGTTTGCGGGCAGTGGCCCGAGATCGGCGGGGCTGATGCCGCGGCCCACGGACATCACGACGTGGTAGGGCTCGTCGGCGAACGCTTGGATGCAGGTGTGGAAGAAGTCCGGGCGGCTGATGATCGTGCCGAGCGAGACCAGGACCAGCGGACGTCCCGGGGGCGTCCAGTCCTGCGCGGCGGGCAGCCGGGTGGGGCCGACGAACGCATAGCGGTCATCGAAGGTCTCGTTGTGCACGTGGAAGGACTTGGGCTGGTAGACGAGGTTGAACTCGGCGGGCTTGTAGAAATCATGCAGGTGGAGAGGGGGGATGCCGTGCCGGCTGAGGATGGCGGCGAACAGGGTGTCGAACTCTGCCTTGACGGGGCTGGCGGCGAACATGCCGACGATGAACTTCCCGAAGTCGTAGCCCTCGCTGGCGGCGTGGGCGGACCAGGACTGGATTCTGGGGAGACGCCACTTGGCGGCGAGCATCGGGCCGGCCCAGGCGAGCCAGTCGTTGACGATCAGATCCGGCCGGTCGTCGGCGTATCCGGCCTCGATCTGCGGCAGAACGTGCTCCAGTTGCTGGAGCATTGCGAGGGTGGCGCGTGCGGCGGCGTCCATGCCGTCGATCACGATGGTCTCGGCGGGGTGGGGCTCATAGGAGATGCTCTCGGCTCCGGTCGGGCCGATGCGTTCGGCCATCGACTCATCGGCGGGAAAGGTGACGCGGTGGCCACGCTCTACCAGTTCCCGGGCGATCGGCAGGAGGGGGTTGAGGTGACCGGACTCGGCGAGGCTCATGAAGGCGAGGTGGGCCATGACGGATCTCCTTGACAGTGAGGGTGGAACGGCCCGATGCGCAGGATCGGTATCGGGCGGGGGTCAGGCGGCGTCGAGGGCGCCGGAGCTGTCGGCGAGGGGGCGGGTGTGGTTCTTGCCGGGCAGGCCCAGGCAGAGCACGGCACAGACGAGGAAGGTGCCGATCGCCCAGGGGGCCGCGTGGGTGATGGCACCGGTCAGGCCCCGGCTCGCGTGGGCGAAGAAGAGGTTGCCGATGATGGCGACGCCCAGGGCGCCGCCGAACTGCTGGGCGGTGGAGAAGATGCCGGAGGCGCCGCCCGCGAGGTGCTCGGGTACCGCGGTGAGGACGATGTCGACCAGCGGCACGACCACGAAGCCGAGGCCGATGCCGGCGACGAGCAGGCCGGGCACCAGCGGCCAGGCCCCGGTGTGCCGGGGGGCCGCGTCCGTCAGGGTGCACCAGACCCAGAACAGCCCGCCGGCCATCAGCAGGTTCCCGATGACCAGGACGTTGCGGCCGATCTTGGCGACCAAGGTGACGACGACGGGAGCGGAGATGAAGGAGCCGGCGCTCATGGCGATCATCAGCCCGCCGGCCTGGCTGGGTGTGTAGCCCTGGCCGGTCTGCAGCCAGATGGTGAAGACCAGGAAGAAGCCGGACATGCCTGCACCGAACAGCAGCTGGATCAGCAGACCCGAGCCGAAAGCCGGCCGCTTGAAGAGCGCGGCGGGCAGCAGCGGGTGCTCGATCCGGCGCCAGGACTCGTAGCCCACCAGGGCGGCAAGGGCCAGGACACCGCCGGCCAGGCAGATCCAGCCCCATGATGGCCAGCCGTTCGAGCGGCCCTCCACCAGCGCCAGCACGATCGCCACCAGGCACAGCGCGAGGATCAGGTTGCCGGCCACATCGATGCGTCCGCCGGCGCGCTCCCGTGAGGTGGGGATCCACTTCGCGCCCAGCAGCAGGGCCCCGGCGGCGATGGGAATATTCACGGCGAAGATGGTGCGCCAGCCCCAGCCGAACAGGTCCCAGTCGGTCAGTACCCCGCCGAGCAGCACGCCGGCGGCGTTCGCGACGCCCGCCGTGACCCCGAACATGGCGAAGACCCTGCCGCGCTCCGCGCCGTCGAACATGGTGCGCAGCGAACCGAGCACCTGCGGCAGCAGGGCCGCGGCGGCCACTCCCTGCACCGCACGGGCGGTGATCAGCTGGCCTGGGTCGGAGGCGATGGCGCTGCCCGCGGACGCCAGGGCGAAGCAGGCCACGCCGGTCAGGAACAGCCTCTTGCGGCCGAACCGGTCACCTAGATGCCCCGCGATGATCAGCGTCGCGGCGAACCCGAGCATGTAGGCGGATACCGTCCACTCCAGCTCCGCCGGTGAGGCGTGCAGGCTACGGCCGATGGACGGCAGGGCGGTGTTCACTATCGAGGCGTCGATCAGATCCAGCAGCGCCGCGATCATCATGACGCTCGCGGCGGCCCACCGCTTCGGATACGCCGCCGACGCTACGGCCGCGGATCCGGTCCCTCGGTCACTCGTACGGGACATGGCCACTCCCTTTGCAGACGCCGCCCGCTCTCGGACGGCAGCGCCGAAGCCCCGGCATTGAGGGCACACCGTCGGATCAACGGCCCGCGGAGCAGTATCAATCTCTCGCGTAAAATAGTCAAATCTCTGATTGATTAACTCGCACGCACCTATGACAGAATCATGTTCATGTCCACACAGCACACGCCCCAGGACCAGGAACCGGCCGGGCGGCAGCGGACCAGGCGATCGCCCGCCCCACACGAGCGGCAGCGCGACGCTGAGCGCACCAAGGCGCGCATCCTCGATGCTGCCGTGGAGGTGTTCTCCGCCAAGGGCTTCGACCGTGCCCGGGTCACCGACATCGCCGAACGCGCTGGTGTGAACCAGCAGCTCATCTCCTACTACTTCAACAGCAAGCGGGGCCTGTACCGGGAGATCGGCCGGCGCTGGCGGGCCCACGAGGCCGAGACCATCCCCGACGATCTGGACTTCGCCGAGCAGATCAAGCACGGCGTGCGGGCGAGCGTCGACTCCCGCCTCGGCGGGCGCCTGCTCGCCTGGGACGGCCTCTACGACACCGGCGAGGACGATGAGGAGGCGCGGGAACGCAACGCCCAGCTCCAGCACGAGGTGCAAGTGCTCCGCGAGCGGCAGCACGCCGGTGAGATCGACGATCGCTTCGACCCGGCCGCGCTGATCCTCATCGGCCTAAGCGCCGGCAACGCCCTCGCGGTCTACCCACACCTGGCCCGCGGCCTGTTCGGCACCGACACAGTTTCCCCCGAACTGGTCGAGCACTACGCCGAACAACTCGCCCAGGTGATCCGCTCCCTGTCGGCAGCAGCTCCACCCAGCGTGCCCGACTCTCACAGATAAGTCCCGACCCCCAGTTCCTGGACGTTGGGATCGCAGCCCCCGCCTCCGATCAAGGGGAGAGGCGCGAAAGGGGAGCGGGACGTTCCCGGCGAGCCGCCACCCGATCACCACGGCAACGGCAGGTCGCCGGGAACGATTTCCCATCATGCGGGCATCGGACTCCGCCAGGTCGTCCCGCCCCCGGGTTACGGGACCTGCAGGCCAGCTTCTGGAACACTGAACTGCGTGAACGCCATCGGGAACGATGGCCTGGCCGACGGCGTCCCCGAGCGATCGAACCGTTACCACTTGACCGCCAACCGATCACTTCGCTCGCGCAGCCTCCCTCACCCGCGACGTCGGGATGTGCGACGGAACGGAAGTCCGGCACCGCTCGGCTGCTGCCCCGCCTGCTCTCCGGCCGCACCCGCGGGCCGGTCTTCCTCACCGACCGGCGCCCAGGCCCGGCCCGCACTCCGGCGGCCGTCGACCTGTGCCCGCTCACCGGACGCGCCCGCCTGTCCTATGAGCGTGCCGAGTACCTGTTCAAGCAGGCCACCAAGAACATCGATCCAAGATGCCAGCCGCGACCGGGTCGGGGGCGGCCATGAGGTACTCAGCGACGGCACGGCGGCACCATGCGGTCACTTCGGGGGTGTCACCCGCAGGCCGGGATCGAGCGGCCCGCCGGACGACAGCGATGCGCCATGACGAAGGGCCCGCTGCTCAGTCGTACTCATCGTGACGCCTCGAAAGCGTGCAGCAGGAAGGCCAGCACATCAGCGAGCAGGGCATGTTCCTGCTCTCGGGTCGAGCCGGCGCCGTGACCGCCGTGCTCCTCAACACGCAGCAGCACCGGCCGGCCGGAGGCGCTGGCCGCCTGCAGGCGGGCGGCCAGCTTGGCCGGCTGCCACGGCGGCACCCGCGCGTCGCGCCGTCCGGTGGTCAGCAGCACCGCCGGGTACGGCACGCCGTCCTCGACCCGCAGGTAGGCATCGGCGATCAGCAGACCGCGCAGGCCATCCTCAGTGGTGACGCTGCCGAACTCCGGCACGTTGATCGGCCCGTTCTCGCTGAACTCGGTCCGCGTGGCGTTGACCGTCGGCACCTGCATCGACATGGCAGACCACAGCTCCGGCCGGCGCACCAGCGCGCCGCCGGTGGGGATGCCGCCGGCGCTGACGCCCTCGCCCGCCAGCCGTCCCGGCCGGGTGTAGCCCAGGGCGATGAGGTGCTCGGCGCAGTCGATGAAGTCCGTGATGGTGGCCTCCTTGCGCAGGCCACGCCCGGCCTCGTGCCACTCCCGGCCGTAGGCGCCGCCACCGCGCAGGTGCGCCACGGCGTAGACGCCGCCACGCTCGTACCAGGCGAGCATCTCCGGACGGAACTCAGGCAGATCGGACATGCCATGGGAGCCGTAGCCGGTGAGCAGGACCGGGTTGTCGCCGTCCAGCTCCACGTCCTTGCGGTGGATGACGGTGAGCGGGATCTGTGTTCCGTCTCTCGCGGGCACATGCAGGGTCCGGGCGTGCACGTCGCCGAAGTCGACCGGTGAGCGGGGCGCCAGCCCGGTGTCCTCGAGGGTTTCGCCGTGGTAGCGGTAGAGCCGCGGCGCGTCCGTCCAACCGGCCGCCAGCAGCAGGGCCTCGGGCCGTTCCGGGTGGGTGGTCAACTCCCAGATGGCGCCCTCTACCGGTAGCGGGAGGTCGGCGGGCTCGCCGCCGGACAGGGGCGCATGCCGTACCCGATGGACGCCACCGTCGAGATCGCGCACCAGCAGCCGGTCGCCGACGACCCGCACCGCCTCCACCACGCGCTCACCCGCGGGCACGACCACCCGTGCACGAGACAGATCCGGTACGGCGAACGGAACGGCCAGCACGTGGGAGCGGGGCGCGTCCCGATGGGAGACCAGATAGAGGGTGTCGTGGCTGGTGGCGAAGGCGGTCACGCCGTCCGCCACGCCCGCTACCTTCCGCCACGGGCAGGTGGCCGGATCGGCGAGCGCGGCTCGTGGCGCCACGTACAGCGAGCAATCGCTCAACTGCTCGCTGGTCCAGGGGCCGAGTGCGCTGCGGGAGACGATCGCCAGCATCCACTCACCGCGCGGCGGCACCACAAGGAAGGGCCGATCCTGCGGGGTCAGCTCGACGTGGGGGTTGAGCCCGCGCGCCAGCACCACCTCATCCCGCGCCGGGTCGGTGCCCAGCCGGTGCAGGAAGGAACGGCTGTCCAGGCGGCGCTCCTCCGGCGGAGCGCCCGCCGGAGGAGCCACGAAGCGGTGGAAGACGAACGACCGGCCGTCCTCCAGCCAGCTCAGGAAGGCAAAGCGCGTCGTGGGCGGGATCGTCTCCAGGATGGCACCGGAGCCGACGTCAATGACCTGGATCGTGCTCTCCTCCGACCCGGACGGGAAGACGGCGCAGGCGACGTGCCGGCCGTCGAGGGAGGGCACGTACCAGGCGATGGCGTGGTGCGCCTCGCCGGGCACGGTGTCCGGGTCGAACAGGACCCTGCTCGCTCCCTCGGGCTCACGCACCATCAGCACGAGTACGCCGGCGCCCGGTTCGCGCGCCAGGTAGAAGATCCTGTCGCCCGCCGGCGTGAAGTCCGAGTACTGCGGGAGCGCGCCGCCCAGCTCGCGGATCCGGGTCAGCAGCTCCTCCCGGCGGGGCAGGGTGTCCAGCTGCTCGCGGGCATGGCTGGCCTGGCCGTCGAGCCAGCGGTGGAACTCCTCGCCGTCCGCCTCCATCCACCGGTAGGCATCGTCGAGCGTGATGCCGTGGTGAACGTCGCGCACCACGTCCACTCGGGCGATCGGGGGGCCGCTGATGTCCCTCATCCGCATGATCATAAGCGACGCTCGCGAAGCCGGATGAGCTGGTGACGGTGACCGAGATCGCCGCCGTGCCGTCGCACTCGGCTACGCGAGTCGATGACGCGGCAGCGGGTCATGCAACCGGCCATATCCGACCCGGCCTGGTGCAGCTCGTCGAGGCTGGGCGTCGCCGTACCCCCGACAGCGTCGAATGTACGGCGATCGTGGTGTGCCCGCGTGCGCAGCCTCACAAGGATCACAGTCGACCACTAACCGTGCGTCTGTCTGCGGAAACCACACCAAAGATCAAATCGTTGATGGTTCCCCGTACGCCAGGAACCACCACCACATCGTCGACGCCTCGCGCATGCCGGTCCGGGCGGAGCCCGGCGGCACGCCCATGGGGATCGTGTCGCTCGTCATGGCGAGTGCCAGGAGGAAGCCGTTCCTCCGGAACCGACCGCAGCTTCTCTCCTCCAGCTTCACCAAGCACTGGTGCGTGCCGACCGAGGGTCAGTCGCGGATCCCGTCGATGTCGACCAGGACGTGGCGGGGGCCGCGGAAGATCTGGTTGTGGCGGTACGGCGGCGGGTCGACGACGAGCCGGGGGTTTTCCACGCGGCGGACGAACTCCCCGACCGCGACCTGGACCTCGAGCCGGGCGAGCGGAGCACCGAAGCAGAAGTGGATGCCCTGGCTGAAGCCGAGGTGCTCGTTGTCGGGGCGTTCGAGATCGAGCCGGTCAGGGTCGGTGAACCGTACCGGGTCGCGGTTCGCCGAGCCGTACACCAGGAAGATCGGCGCGCCCTTCGGGATGGTGGTGCCCGCGATCTCGATGTCCTCGACGGCCGAGCGGGTGTGCCAGAACTGGACCGACGACTCGAACCGCAGCAGTTCCTCCACCGCGGGCACGATCAGCTCGGGCCGGCGGCGCAGCTCCTCCAGCGCCTCGGGGTGCCTCAGCAGGGTGAGCACGCTGTGGGCGATCAGATTGACCGTGGTCTCATGCCCGGCGAAGAGCAGGAGCACGGCATTGCTGGCGAGCACACCCGCGGACATGCTCCCGTCCGGGCCGTCGTCGTGCACCATCGCCGAGAGCATGCCGGGGCCGGGCTGCCCGGCGTACTGGTCGAGCAGCCCGGCCAGGAACTGCTCGAACTCCTTCACGCTGCGGCGGCCGCCCTCCAGCCGGCTCCGCATCTCGTCGGAGGCCGCCTCCGGGCCGAAATCCAGAGCGTCCAGGGCCGTTTCGATCCAGGCGTGGAAGCGCCGTTCGTCTTCCAGCGGCACGCCCAGAACCTTGCAGATCACGGCCACCGGCAGGGGGTAGGCGAACTCGTCCACGACGTCGATCCGGGTCTTGCCCCGCATCCCGTCCAGCAGGCCGGCGACGATGCGGCGAATGTCGGGCTCCAGGTCCGAGATCTGGTGCGGCGAATGGGGCGGGCCGAAGAAGTGCCGCGTCATCATGCGGCGATCACGATCATGTTCGGGCGGGTCACAGGTGATGATGTTCGGCTCCAGACCGATGACGGCCTCGGTGATCGGCTCGGCTCCCGGCTCCGCCGCGGCCGGGGCGCGGGCCGGGAGCTTCCTGACATCGGAGCTGACCCGGGGGTCGTGGAGAAGCGCGACGACCTCCTGGTAGGTGCTGACGACGTAGGTGCCGTCCGGCTGTCGCGCCACCGGGGTCTTGCGGAGTTCGGCGTAGAAGGGGTACGGATTGGCACGGTTGGCGTAGCGGAGCGCCTGCTGCCAGGGTGTTTCCTCGCCCATGCTGTTCCTCTCCTTCTTGCTGCGTCGGCCGGGTCACCCGCCGATCCCGCTGAGGCGCGTCAGTGGCCCCGAGGCCGGAACTCGGCGCTCCGCCCGCTCGGGTCGTGGCCGGTCAGGACGACGTCGGGTATCGCCGTCGGGACACCCGGTGCCGGGAACTCCGCCGGGACCGGCTTCATGACGTCCGGCCGATCCCAGCCCGGCGGCGGGGGCGGGAACGGAGCCGACTGCTCGATCAGCCGCGCGTAGTACTCCAGCCACTTGCCGTGATTGAAGCTGACGGCGGCGACGATGCGGCCGCGGTGACCGTAGGCGGCGGCGAAGCGGCGCTCCTTCACGGATCCCTGCGTGAAGACGATCTCGTCGCCGAACGGTGGTACGCCGACGGACTTGATGTTGACGCCGAACTGACCGGACCAGAAGCCCGGCAGCAACAGATTCGGGCGGTAGTCGGGCTCGAGACTCACCATGTTGTGGGCCGCCACCTCGGCACCGAAGACGGCATTGTCCCAGTGCTCCATCGCCAGGAACTGGTACTCGTACAGCACGTGGGGCGCGCGCGCCACGTCCCCCGCAACGTAGACGGTGTCGGTCACCACGCCGTTGATGTCGAAGGCGCGACCCCCGGCGTCGCAGCCGACCCCCCAGAAGCCGGCTGCCAGCCCGGAGCCCTCCAACCATTCCACGTTACGGATCGACCCCAGCGCGGCCAGGACCACGTCGGCCTCGATGGTGGTCCCGTCCGAGAGCCGGGCACGCCGTACATGTCCGTGCGCGTCGCCCTCCAGCGACGACACGCCGACCCCGCAGCGCAGGTCCACGCCGTGGTCGCGCTGCATCTCGGCGGCGATCTCGCCGATCACCCCGCCCAGCGCCCCGACCAGGGGGGCCGAGCCTCGCTCGGTGAGGGTCACCGGGATGTCGAGTTCCCGGCAGACGGAGGCCGCCTCCGAGCCGATGAACCCGCCGCCGATGATCAGTACCCGTGATGGCCGCGCGGCCAGCGCCTGTTGCAGCCGAGCGGCGTCATCACGCGAGCGCAGCGAGAACACCCCCTCCAGGGCGGCCTCGGCCGGGTTGGGCCATGGTCGCGCGCGGGTCCCTGTGGCGATCAGCAGCCGGTGGTACGGGATCTGCTCGCCGTCGGCCAAGCGCACCTGCCTGGTGGCTCTGTCCAGCCCGGCGGCGGCCACGCCGAGCCGCCACTGTGCGTCCAGTTCTCGAAAGCGGGGCAGCAGAGTGTGGTCAGCCCGGACCCAGCCCTTGAGCACCTGTTTGGACAGCGGGGGACGGTCGTAGGGCTCGTACGGCTCGTCCCCGACGATGGTCAGGGACCCCCGGAAGCTCTCCTCGCGCAGGGCCTCGGCGGCCCGCAGCCCCGCCAGGGAGGCGCCGACGATGACGATCCGGCCGTTGGCCTTGAAGTCGCGCACCAACTCGGCGAGCGTCGCCGACATGGTCATGACGGCGTGCCCCGATCCGCACCGTCCAAGCGGTCGATCATGATCGCTTGCACCGGGCAGGCGGCGGCGGCCCGCTGGACCTGCAGGCGCCGCGCGTCGTCGGGGTTGGGCTCGTAGGTGAGCGCCTCTGTCCCGTTCAGCTTGAAGATCTCGTGGGCCAGATACACGCACTGTGCGTATCCCTGGCACCGGTTCAGGTCCACGACGATACGCATGAGTCGCCCCCTTTTTTGCGTCGGCACCGAGGAGTGCCCTGGCCGACGCGACACGAGACGATTTTCCGCCGCCCACTTTCACCGACACAACCATTACCAGGGAAAACATGCTCTGCGCCGAGCGTTCTGGCCGACGCGGACGGCGTGCGCGGTGAGGGTGCGAGGATCACGGGTGGTCGCTGGATCGTGACCTGGGAAGGGATCAGTCGCTCGTCGATGACGCGCGGCGAGATCGGCTCCAGCGTTCGGTGAAGAGCCGGTCGGTGGGCGGGTCGCCGGGTAGCGGACGCGGGTGGCAGGCACGCAGGCCGTCCACGGCGATGGCGAGAACGCGCTTGTGAGCGTCGGCGGCGGCTTCGATGAGGTCGTCGCGCCCCTGCTTGCGCAACTGGTCCAGGGCGGGCGATCTGCCGAACTGCTCGATCAGCAGGGAGATGTCGACGGCGGTGACGTCCGGTCGGAGCACGCGGGCCTGGTGGGCGCGCGTGACGAGCGCGGCGAGCAGTTCGTCCGAGCGGTCGGACTTGGCCTGCATCTCCTTGGTGACCTCGATGGTTCCGGCGACTGGGGCGAGCGAACCCTGGCCGAACTCGACGCAGGTGACGATGAAGGAGGCCAGCCCTTCCCATGGATCGTCCTCGGCGAGACCTCGTTCGGCGGCCTGGTTCCAGTTGTCGAGGGACAGTTCGGCCAGCCGCTGAAAGAGCTCCTCCTTCGTGCGGTAGCGGCGGTAGAGGCTGCCGATACCGACCCCGGCGGCCGCTGCGATGGCCGCGACCGAAGCGTGCTCCCCGTCGGCCGCCAGCACCTGGCGTGCCGCCCGCAGGAGGGCCCGGTCGTTGCGCTCGGCTTCCGCCTGCCGGGGACCGCGGCGTTGGGGTTCAGTCATGTCGGCAGCATATCGAACTTGCGGAGCGAATTACTCCGGTTATAGAGTCCCTTCCAATCGGAGCGTTCTGCTCCTGCTGAGGAGGCAGTCATGCGTGCTGTGGTCATGGACCGCTTCGGCGAGCCGGAGGTGCTGCGCATCCGGGAGGTCGAAGACCCGGTGCCGGGGCCGGGGCAGGTGCTCGTGGCGGTGGACTATGCCGGGATCACGTACGTCGAGACACAGGTGCGGGCCGGGCGCGGTCCCGCGGCCCACCAGCGGCCACCGCTTCCGCGCATCCCCGGCAACGGGGTGGGCGGCCGCGTCTCGGCTGTCGGCCCGGGGGTGGATTCCGCGCTGGTCGGGCGGACCGTGGTGACCACGACGGGCGGCACCGGCGGCTATGCGGAGCTGGTCGTGGCCCGGGCGGAGGACCTCGTCCCCGTCCCGGCGCAGGTGATGCTGCGGGATGCGGTGGCGCTGCTGGCCGATGGGCGGACAGCGGTGCTCCTGCACCGGCAGGCCGAGGTGCGTCCGGGCGAGTGGGTGCTGGTGGAGGCGGCCGCCGGTGGTGTCGGCAGTCTGCTGGTCCAGCTGGCCGCCGCCTCGGGGGCGAAGGTGGTCGGCGCCGCCCGCGGTCCCGGCAAGGAGGCGTTGGTCACCTCGCTGGGTGCTTTCGCTTACGTGGACTACTCCAAGCCGGGGTGGGAACGCGAGGTCGCCGAGATGAGCGGAGGCGTCGATCTGGTCTTCGACGGAGTCGGCGGCGTCGTGGGCGCGCAGGGCATGCGCGCCGTGCGGCCCGGCGGCCGGGCCAGGGTGTACGGCATGGCCTCCGGCTCCTGGACCGAGCCGGCCGCTCATGTGACCGTCGTCCCCGACGGCGGCGTGCCCGCCCCGGCGCAGATCCGGGCGCTGGCCGAGGAGGCGCTCGCGCACGCTGCGGCCGGTCGGCTGCGCCCGATCGTCGGCCAGACCTATCCCCTGTCCGAGGCCGCCGAGGCGCACCGGGCGATCGAAGCCCGCGCCACGATCGGCAAGACCCTGCTGGTCCCGTGAGCACGCCGGCCTCCACCAGCGCACGCCCCCTGCTGCCGCTGGCCGCGACGGTCCTGGTGGGCGCGATCGCAGCGCTGCTGGACACCACGATCGTCGCGGTGGCGCCGGACGAACTGGCCAGTGACCTGGCCGCGCCGGTGACGACGATCCAGTGGGTCACCACCTCCTACGTGCTGGCGATGACCGCCGTCATCCCGCTGGTGGGCTGGCCGGTCGGCCGCTTCGGCGCCCGCGCCGCGTGGCTGACGGCCCTGGGACTGTTCCTGCTCGGATCGATCCTGTGCGGCGCCGCGTGGTCGGCGGGCTCGCTCATCGCCTTGCGGACGCTGCAAGGGCTGGGCGGGGGCATGATCCTGCCGGTGACGCAGCTTGTCCTGGCCCGGGCCGCGGGGTGCCCGAACGCCTGGGCCGGGTGATATCTGGAGGAGGTGTTCGGCATCGCCGCCGACACCGGTCGCATTCAGTCTCTGGTGCACAGCGTCTTCGCCGACGGCATGCCCCCTGGAACAACTCGGCACTCAGGACATGCAGCACGTCTTCGCGACGAGGGTCCACCTCGGCCCTCAAGGCCAGATGAGCTCATTGGCGGCCCGCCGCGTTGGCCGGCGGAAAATGGTTGGACCGGACGACGTTCGGGCTGCTAGCGTTCCGCGCACCGTGACATCACGTAAGGAGGTGAGACCCATGAACGCTGTATCGATGTGGGTGCTCCCCTCGTCGTCACGGTCGGGCGATTGACGTAGGTGTCGCCGGGAGCGCCTCGATCAGGCAATCCCGAAAGGCAACACCTATGGACTCTGTGCATTTCACTTCGGGCATGGGCGAGCATGCCGTAACCATCGCGCGGGTCGCGGAGAAGCAATGGCACGCTGTGGCGGACGACCGGGTGGTCGGCCGCGGTGACGCTTCGCGCAGGCCCGACGGGCGGATCTTCGTCAGCATCGACGCATGGCACTGCGCGGTCTTCGACCGGCTCGCCGACGCGATGCTGGCGGACCTGCCCGGTCCGCTGTACACGCTGGTCGACGAGGCCGACCTCGACGTGACCTCCCACTGGGGGCGAGCCGGCTTCACGACCCGACGCCGTGAGTGGGAGTACCTCGTGCCCACCGACCCGCGTGTCACGGGACTCGACTCGGTGCCACCGCCGCCGGGCGTGACGATGGTGGCGGTCGGCGAGGCGGAGGAGGACCCTCTGCGCACGTTGGACCAGGCGATCCGCGACGAGGTCGAGGCCACCGTCGGATGGCAGGAGATGCCGGCCGAGGTGTCGCCGCGCCCGGACGGCGTCACCCTGCTGGACCCGTCGAAGTACGCGGCGGCAGCGCAGTCCGATGATTACGTGGGACTGGTCCGGTTGGCGCCGGTGACCAGGCAGCCGCGGATCGGGCTGATCGCAGTCCGGTCCGACCACCACCGCCGCGGTATCGCTCGGGCGCTGCTCGCCCAGGTGCTCGGCTCGCTGCACCGCTCGGGGATCGAAACAGCATCAGCCGAGGTGAACGAGTCCAACGCGGCGGCCATGGCCCTGTTCGAGGGCGTCGGCGCCCGGCGTGCGAGCAGCAACCTGGAGTTGGTGCTCCGCTGATGCCCCACCGCATCACCTCGCGAGGGGGCCGGACCGGAAGCACGCGTGGCACTGATGAGCGAGCATCGGTTCCCGTAGCGCGCGGGGCGGCCGGTCGCGGCCGCCGTCCGCGGCAACCACGTCTGCCGAGGCGCCTCGATCACGGTGGCGTCAACGGCATTCGTTGCCTCCCCGACCTCACCATCACCGACCGGAGAAGGGCGAAAATATGGCAAGAACAGCAGGCGGCATCGAAGTCGAGGGCACCGTGGTCGAGTGCCTGCGCAACGCCAACTTCAAGGTGGAACTGCAGAACGGGCACAAGGTGTTAGCGCACATCAGCGGGAAGATACGGAAGAACCACATCAAGATCTTGCCGTACGACCGGGTGCTCGTCGAGCTCAGCCCGTACGACCTCACCCGCGGCCGGATCCTCTTCCGATACAGGACGTAGCGGCGGGCGCGCCGAATCAGGAGAAGAAGTCTCCGATCTGGATCGGAAACGTGCTCGATGCGGCAATCGGAGTCGACGACTCGGCTCTGTTCTTCGTCCGGCATCTCCGCCGGGTAGGCATGTCACCGGCCTGATGCGACAGCGGCATGAGCGCGCGTCTTGCGCGCCGGCCCGCCGCCTCGGCCTCGGCCAGCGCGGGAGCGGCCCGTGGATGTATCCGTACAGCCGCGGGCCGAGCCGGCGGCTCCGGCCGGTCCCACACCGTCATGGATACATCATCCTGTTGCGATACACCGTCTCACTAAAATACAGTGTCTCTACATGAGACACCGTATCGCCGTAATTGGAGGCGGACCCGCCGGCCTTACCTTCGCCCGCGTCCTGCACCGCCACGATCACCCCGTCACCGTCCTCGAACGCGATCCCGCCCCCGATGCCCGTCCCCCGGGCGGCACGCTGGACCTGCACGAAGGGCTGGGTCAGTCAGCGCTGAGCAAGGCGGGGCTGCTGGCGGAGTTCCAGGCGCTGTCCCGTCCAGAGGGGCAGGCCATGCGCATCCTGGACACGGACGGGACCGTCCTCCGCGACTGGCAACCCGGTCCGGATGACCGGGCCAATCCCGAGATCGACCGGGGGCAACTCCGTGATCTGCTGCTCGGCCCTCTGGACGTTCAGTGGGGGCGGGGCGTGACGGAGGTGGAGCCGGGGACCCGGGACGGCGTGCTGGTCCGTTTCGCGGACGGGCGACAGGAGACGTTCGACCTCGTGGTCGGCGCGGACGGCGCCTGGTCCCGGGTCCGCCCGGCGGTCTCGTCCGCGACGCCGCACTACACCGGCATCACCGCGGTCGAGACCTCCCTGGACGACGTCGACACCCGCCACCCCGACCTCGCCCGGCTGATCGGCGACGGTTCCATGGCTGTGTACGGCGTGAACCGCAGCCTCGTCGCCCAGCGCAACAGTGGCGGCCACGTCAAGGTGTACGCCCAGTTCCGCGCTCCTCTGGACTGGCACACGAACCCGGACCGTCATCTGGGCCTGAACCGGCGCGCGGGTCTGGACGCAGGCGTGGACGCAGGTGTGGACCTGGCCGACGTCGAGGCCGTGCGATCAAGGCTGCTCGCTCTGTTCGACGGCTGGGCCGCTCCCGTCCTCGACCTCCTCCGCCACGGCACCGCTTTCGTCCACCGCCCCCTCTACGTCCTGCCCGTGTCCCACACCTGGGCCCACGTCCCCGGGGTGACGCTCCTGGGCGACGCCGCCCACCTGATGCCCCCGTTGGGAGTGGGCGCGAACCTCGCGATGCTGGAGGGCGCCGAACTCGCCGAGTCCGTCATCGCCGCCCCCGGCCCGGACGAGCTGGACGAGTCCGTCCGCGCTTTCGAGGAACAGATGTGGGCACGGGCCGGCAAGTGGGCGGAGTTCACGATGGCTGGTCTGGAACGCCTCGTGAGCCCGGATCCCACCGCAGCCCTCGCCCTCTTCGACGAAGTGCAGTCATCCTGACCGCCCGGCGCGAGAGCACCAGCGCCACCAGCTCGCCACCGCTTCACGGGGACAGCCCGGCACCGCCGTAATCCTGGGGCCGCAGGACGCCGCCGCGCTGGACCGGATCCTGCGCGGCCTGCTGTAGTCCTGGGGCTGACCTTCCCCAGGCCCGGGGTGTCAGCCGAACCGGCGGACGCCGCGCCGCCACACCTCGGCGATGGCGCGGGTGTCGGTGATGTCGCGGGTCGGGTCGCCGTCCACCAGCAGCAGATCGGCCCGGAGTCCAGGCGCGACCCGGCCGCGGTCGGTCAGCCCGAACGCCCGGACGGGGCCGCTCGTGGCGGCGGCCAGAGCGGCCTCGGGACTCAGGCCCGCCTGCGTGAGCATGAGCAGCTCACGGTGCATGGCGGCTCCGTGCACCGGGGCGAAGAAGTTCGCGTCCGTGCCGGCCAGCAACGCCACCCCGGCCTCGTGCAGCGCGCGGTGGAGCGCCGGGCGTGGGCGACGCCGTCCGGGTGGACGGGCACCGCCGAGTGGTCCCGGCCGATGGCGGCCCTGTCCCGCTCGGACAGCCGGACGGCGATCCGCTCGTCGCGCACCAGCTCCGCCCCCGCCGGGTTCTGCGCGATCGTCTCGATGTAGGTGAGCGTGGTGATCACGAATACTCCGTGGGCCGCGATGCGGGCGGCCAGGTCCTCCACGGGCGGGTCGCCCGGCTCGCTGTGGTAGAAGACGTGCGCCAGCCCGTCGATGCCCGCGTCCAGCGCGAGCACGGTGTCGCGCGCCGTGGCGACGTGCGCGATCGTCCGCAGCCCGGCCGCGTGGCCGGCTTCCACCAGGGCGGCCACGACGCCGGGGCTCAGGACCGGCAGATCCAGTCCGGCGGTGCAGCCGTCGTCGATCACGATCTTGAGGTAGTCGATGCCCTCGGCCAGCCGTGCTTCCACGAACTCCTTGGCCCGACCGGCGTCGCCGATGATGTCGAACGGGCCGACCGCGTCGCCCAGCCATGCCAGCGCCTCGCTCTCGGCGGCCATGATCTGGCTGGGGTGGCCGCTCGGCGCTGATCCGAGACCCGGATCGCAAGCGGTGACACCGCGGACGAGATCGCCAAGCTCAAGGCCGAGCCCGGCAAGGACCTCGTCGCCGCCGGCGGCACCAAGTTCATGCACTCCCTGATCAAGCTCGGCGTGGTCGACGAGCACCGGCTGTGGGCCTCCTCGAGATCGCGCACCGCCCGGGTGTGCAGACTGTGCTCGCGCACCAGCTCGATGGGCCGCAACCCGCTTTGAAGGTATGCCCTTGTCAACAGCCGAAAATATCGCCGAAGCTTACACAAGAGGTTCAACGATACAGTTGAAGGAATGACAGCCTCGATCCGGGACGCCGCGCGTCCTTTCACCGGCGGTGCTCTCACCTCGCTCGTGCCCTCCGCCACCCGCGTTCTTGGCCTCGGCGAGCCCACCCACGGCGTTGAAGCCTTCCTCGAACTACGCAACGAACTCTTCCGCCACCTCGTCGAACAAGAGGGCTACCGCTCCATCGCCATCGAGAGCGACTGCCTGGCGGCCCTGGCCACCGACGCGTACGTCACCGACGGCATCGGGACCCTCGACGACGCGATGAGCCGCGGCTTCAGCCATGGCCTCGGCACCTCACCCGCCAACCGCGAGCTCGTGCGCTGGATGCGCGCCTACAACGAGCAGCGTCCGCCGCACGAGCAGCTCCGCTTCTACGGCTTCGACGGCCCTCTGGAGATGACCGGCGCTGCCAGTCCCCGCCCAGCATTGACCGCGCTGTACGACTGCCTCACCGCCCACCTCGACCTGCCCTGGAGTCGCGAGACCCTCGACGAACTGCTCGGCCCCGACGAGCGCTGGACCAACCCTGCCGCCACCACGGATCCCACCCGGTCCGTCGGCCGCACCCCTGAGGCCAAGGAACTACGCCTGATCGCCGACGATCTGCGCGCGCTGCTCACCGCGCACCTCCCCGATCTGACGGCCATCATCTCCCCGGACGGCTGGTGGCGCGCTGACTTGTACGCCCGCACCGCTGCGGGGCTCCTGCGCTACCACGCAGGCATGGCCGACACCGCGGGCACTCGCGTCGGCACGCTGATGTGCCTGCGCGATGCGATGATGGCCGACAACCTCGACGCCATCGTGGGCCGCGAGGCCCGTCGCGGCCCCACCCTCGCCTTCGCTCACACCCGCCACCTGCAAAAAGACAGGAGCCGCTGGCTGTTGCCGGAAGGCTGGGGCCCGCTGGCGGGCCGGACGCTGGAGTGGTGGAGCGCCGGGGCAATCGTCGGCACCCGCCTCGGCGAGCAGTACGCCTTCGCAGCCATCACCTTCGGCACCCGCGGCTCCGACGTCCCCCAGCCCGACACCCTCGAAGGGCTGCTGTCGTCCCTCCCTGACGCTCGCGCCGTCATCAATCCCGTCCGCCTGGCCGCGGTCCTCGACCGGAAGCCGGCCCCCCGCGTCCCGGCCGACCACACGTACTTCCCCCTCGACCCGGCCACCGCCGACCAGAGCGACGCCATCGTCTTCGTCAGGGAAATCTGAGCCACCCTCTGGCCAGGGTGTCACTCAGCGCTCCAGTCCCGCGTGCACCGGTTCGAACTCCGCAGTCCAGGGAAACAGACGGAAGCCGATGTCGGCGAGCGCGGGATGGCTGACCTGCCGGCGGTCGAGGGCGGATTCGAAGGGCTCCCGGACGACCTCGCCCATGCTCACGCCGCTGTCTTCCATCTGGCCCTGGACCGGGTCCAGGCCGAATGCGGAGCCTGCCAGCGACACTTGATCACCGAGGGCCGGAGTTCGCGAGTGGTGGGCTCTACAGGGAGTACGGGCCGAAGCGGCCCCAGGCGGCGAACGCGGCCAGCAGGAACAGGACCGCGTTGAAGGCGATCGCGGCGCTTTCCTTACGACGGACGTGGGTGAGCGCGGCCAGGACCATCACCACGGCCAGACCGGTCGCGGCCAGCGGGGTCAGGATCGGGGCGATGCCGGTGGCCGCGGGCAGGATCAGCCCGAGCGCGCCGGCGAGTTCGGCGATGCCGATGAGGCGGACGGTGCCGGCGGTGAAGTCCTCGGCTCAGGGCAGTTTGGGCTCAAGCTTGGCCTTGGGCTGCGTGGACTTGGTCACTCCGGCGATGCCGAACATGGCGGCCAGCACGGCCTGCACGATCCACAGGACGATGTTCACCACGGGTTCCTTCGCGGTTGGGGGGTGGCCGGGGCGAGGGCCTCCGGCGTGGAGGTGGCGGCTGGTCAGCCGGTGAAGACGATCTCGGACTGGTCGCGGCGCTCGTGCAGCTCCCAGTACACGGGGGCGATCTGCTCGGGCGTGGCCGTGGGGATGCCCTCAGGGCCGCCCTCGCCGATCCAGACGTTGATCGCCACGTGCGCGGCCTGCACGCCGCTGCCGTCCAGCTCCTTGTGCAGGTTGAGCACCCAGTTGCGCAGGGCCGCGGCCGGGGCGTTGACGGTGGCGAGCATCGGGAGGGGATCCACCGAGCCGCCGCCGGTGGTGAACAGCAGCGTGCCCGCGCCGGCCTCACGCATCGCGGGCAGCACTGTGCGTGCGGCGGCCACCGCACCGAAAAGGGTGTACTCCAGATACGGCTGCAGGTTCTCCGGTGTCGCCTCCGAGGGATCGGCCAGGATGAAATCCGGTCCGGGGATGGCCGAGGATGGGGAGTACTCCAGCACGTCGATGCTGCCGAAGCGGTCCTTGGCGACCTGCAGGGCGGCGGTGAGGGAGGGCCGGTCGAGGACATCGGCGGTGAACGCCTCGGCGGTGATGCCGTCCTTTCCGAGCTGGTCGACCAGGATCTGGAGCTTGTCCTTGGTACGGGCGATCAGGGCGACGTCGAAGCCGCGGCTGCCGAAGGTGCGGGCGATGGCCAGGCCCATACCGGGGCCGGCGCCAACGATGGCGATGGTGGGCACGATCAGACCTCTTCCGTGGGAGGGAGGAGCAGGCTTCAGGAGCAGGTGACGGCGAGCTTGCCGAGCGTTCCGGCGCCGAAGGCGGCGAACGCCTCCGGAGCCTGCTCCAGCGGGTAGGTGGCAGTGACCGGGACGCGCAGCGCGCCCGAGGCGGCCTGGGTGGCCAGGGCGGTCAGGGTCTGCGGGTTCGGGTCGGCCATGATCGTGTGGACGGTGACGTCGAAACTCGCGACGGCATCCGGGGTCAGACCCCGAGTGGAGGCCAGGCGGCCACCGGACCGCAGCAGTCCCGCCAGCTCGACGCCGTCGCCCGCCAGGTGCAGTACCGCGTCCACACCTTCCGGGGCGAGCGCGCGGACCTGGGCAGGCAGGTCGGCGCTGAAGTCCACGAGGTCCACCTTGGCGTCGGTGAGACCGGTGACGAAGTCGGCCTCCGCGCCCGAGCGGGCGGTGGCGATCACACGGGCACCGCGGGCGGCGGCCAGCTGCACGGCCAGCGCACCCACACCCCCCGTCGCCCCGGAGATCAGCACCGTCTCACCCTCGGCCAGGGCTACGGCATTGAGGCTGTCCAGCGCCGCGGTGCCGGCCAGGCCCAGCGCGCCCGCCTCCGCAACGGCCAGCCCGTCGGGAATAGGGGCGATGCCGTAGCCCGCGGACACGGCGAGGTACTCGGCCATCGCGCCGGGGCCCAGGAACGGCGTCATCACCACGCCGAAGACCGCCTGCCCGACCGTGAAGTTCGCGACGCCCTCGCCGAGCGCCTCGACGGTGCCGGCGAAGTCCTTACCCACCACCAGCGGGAAGCGGTGCTCCATCATCTGCTGCACGTGACCGGCGGCGACGGACAGGTCGAAGCCGTTGACCGAGGAGACGGCCACCTTCACCAGCACCTCCCCCGCTTCGGGGGCGGGTGTGGGGATCTCGGCCACGGCCGGCGTCTCGGGGACGGAGTTCAGCGTTACAGCGCGCATGAGCTGCACCTTTCGAAGTGGAACGGGCTACCCGGTTTATGCTGCCCAGCGTAACAACAGAAGTGGGTAGGTTGTTCCACTTGGGTAGAGTAGGAGGCATGGATCTTTCCGCAGACCCCGCGCCTTCGGGCGAGCAGCCCGGACCGGGACTGCGTGCCGACGCCGAACGCAACCGCGAACGCATCCTGGCCGCCGCCCGCCGCCTGTACGCCAGTCACGGGCTCGGCGTCTCCATGGCCTGCATCGCCCGCGAGGCAGGCGTCGGCAAGGCCACCCTGTCGCGCCGCTTCGCCACCCGCGAAGAGCTCATCAACGCCGTCTTCGCCGACCGCATGGACGCCTACGCCGCCGCCGTCGCCGTCGCTCTGGCCGACCCCGACCCCTGGCACGGCTTCACCGGCTACGTCCAGGCCGTGTGCGCCATGCAGGCCGCCGACCGCGGCTTCGCCGAGGTGCTGGCCATGACCTTCCCCGCCGCCAAAGCACTGGAGGAGCGCCGCGCCGAGGCCTACCACGGCTTCCTCGACCTCATCGCGCGAGCCAAAGCCACCGGCCACCTGCGCGAGGACTTCACCGACCAGGACATGGTCATACTGCTGATGGCCAACGCCGGCGTCATCGCCGCCAGCCAGGACGCCGCCCCCGACACCTGGCGCCGCCTGGTCGGCCAGATGCTGCGCGCCTACGCCACCCCCGGCGCCCACCTGCCGCCCTTGGAGCCGGCCCCCGCACCCACCGCGCTGTACCGCGCCATGGTCCGCCTCACCCGCCCACCCTCCGGTCCTGATGGAGACACGAAGTGAGCATGCGGCCGCGGCATGTGCAAGCCTGACCCGGCGACGACCGCTGGGCTGTGCTCAGGTCGCTGCCGCACCTTCACGGTCGTCGGCCAGGACCCGGTAGACGCTTGCCACCGAGGGATGGAACCATACCCGCCACCGCCGCCCGAACCCGACACGGCGGCATCGCCGACGCCCGCTCGGCGTGCGTTCGTCGAACGGACCGTTGGACGAACGCACGGCCGTCTGCGCCGATCCAGCCCGATGCTGTCTCCAGCCCTCCGATGGTCAGTCGCTACTGGTCGTTCCGACCCTCCTCGCGGGCCCTTCGGTTGCTCACGCTCAATCAGTCGGCGGGCTTGCCGAACCAGCGGGAGAGGTGGTCGTCCAGGTCCTGCTGATCGTCGCCGATCCAGGCGACGTGGCCGTCGGGGCGTAGCAGGACGCACGGAACATCCAGGGGCGCAGTGGGATCCGCGAGCTGATCGACCCGGTCTGACCAGCCGCCTACTGTCAGGCGTTCGGTGCGGTCCAGCAGCAGGCCGCGGCCGCGATGCAGCAGACCGTAGAGGTGGCCCTGTTTCACGTCGATGTCGCGCAGGCGGCGGCCGAGCAGGTCGGGGCCTTCGCCGAAGTCGTAGCGGATGCCGATCGCGGTGATCTTCTCGATCAGATGGCGGTTCACCTCGTCGAAGTCCATCAGCTCGGTGAGCAGCCTGCGCACGGCCCGCGGGCCCGGTTCGGTGGACAGCAGTTCCATCTGGGCGCGGGTGTTGTCCAGCACGTCCTGGGCGACCGGATGGCGTTCGGTCTGGTAGGTGTCCAGCAGTGTTTCCGGCGCCCAGCCGCGGACCTGTGCGGCCAGTTTCCAGCCGAGGTTGACCGCGTCCTGCACGCCCAGGTTGAGGCCCTGTCCGCCGGTGGGTGGATGGATGTGTGCCGCATCGCCGGCCAGCAGCACCCGCCCGACCCGATAACGTTCGGCCAGCCGGGTGGCGTCCCCGAAGCGGGACAACCAGCGCGGGGAGTGCACACCGAAGTCGGTTCCGGCGATGGCGCGCAACTGTTGTTGGAAATCCTCGAGGGTGGGCGGTTCCGCGCGGTCGTTGACTCCCGCGGCGGGGACCACGACGCTGTAGACCCTTTCGCCGAAGGGCCGGAGCCAGAACGGCTGATGGGTCTCGCGGATCGCGCTCACCTTGGCGGCGATCTCCTCCTGCGGTACGCCGACTTCCATCTCGCCCATCAGCGTCTCGGTCCGTGAGGGCTCGCCGGGGAAGCCGACGCCGAGCAGTTTGCGCACTGTACTGCGCCCGCCGTCACAGCCGACGAGGTAGCGCGAACGCAGCTGCTCACCGTCGGCCAGCTCGACGGTCACACCTTCGTCGTCCTGCTCGAAACCGGCGACCGCGCAGCCGCGCCGGACCTGCGCGCCCAGTGCGATCGCATGCTCTTCGAGCAGGCGCTCGATGACCGGCTGCGGGATGCCCAGCAGATAGGCGTGCGCGGAATCCAGGCCCTTGGGCGCGGGTTTGGCGATGGCGGCGAAGAAACCGCCGGCCGGCCGCTGTCTTCCGTGTTCGAGCATGCGATCCAGCAGTCCGCGCATGGCCATCAGCTCAAGGCTGCGAATATGCAGGCCGACTATGCGGACGAACGACTTGGGCTCGGTTTCCCTCTCCAGAACGAGTACCCGCACATCGTGCAGCCGCAGTTCGGCGGCCAGCATCGCGCCGGTCGGCCCGCACCCGGCGATGATCACGTCGAACATGGGTGTGCGATCGGCGCCGGAGGCCGGCGACCGGAGAACTCCGGGGACGCCGCCCACGGTGAAGTCGCGCTCGACCGAATCGTTCGACGACGGCTCGGCGGTGAACTGCGGAGAGTGCATAGGTGATGCCCTTCGGGAGTGCCTTGTTGGCGAGGCGCTCCCGGCGACACCTACGTCAATCGCCCGGCCGTGACAGGAGGGGGAGCACCCACATCGCTACAGCGTTCATGGGTCTCACCTCCTCGGGCGGTGTCACGGTCAACTGGAAGCTACAAGCCCGAGCATCACCCCGTCCAACCCTTTTCCAGCCACGCTCACGACTCCGAACGGATATCGCTCACCTGCAGTGATGCGGAGTCAGTGTCGGGCGTTCTGATCACCACCGACGGTTCGTACCGTTTGCCTGCGCCGGGACCTGCGCCACGCCCAGCAGGGCACCATCACCACGCCGCACCTTGCCGACCAGACCGAACAAGCGTGGTGCTCCACGGTGCCGACCGACGCGGTCATCACGTGGACGACCGAGTACGACCAGCCCGCCGTCAGAAACCTGCGCGCCGGCGGCCGGGATGTGCCTGATGAGCTGCCGGCCCACATCTCCCCCCACCCACAGCGAGTGCGCCCCCCGCGCCCCGCTGTTGAGCCGAGCCTGCGCCCATGACGGGTTCCTGGGGGCTGGTAGGTCCGGAGTCTGGCCGAACGCCGAGCCGCCATGTGCGTGGGCTTGGAGGAGCGAGGCGGGGAGAGGAGTGGGCCCGCACTCAACTGCCGAGGGCGCGCTTTTGTGGGTGGATCGCCTCGCCGCGGGCGAGCATGTCAACGAACTGGGTGATACGGCGGGCTCGGGTCTCGGCGCGTTTGGCGCTCGAGATCCGATAGAGAACGGCGTAGCGGTTTTGGGAGGTGAGGATGTCGAACATCGCTTGTGCCTGGGGTTCCGCGGCCAATGCGGCGGCCAGGTCGGCTGGTACCTCGATGCCGGCCTGTCCCGCGTAGGCCGCGTCCCAACGGCCGTCGGCCTTGGCGCGCTCGACCTCGGTCATTCCGGCCGGATGCATCCGGCCCTCGCTGATCAGACGGGTGACGATGCCAACGTTACGCGCTGACCAGGGACTCTGCCTTCCACGAGGGGTGAAGCGCCGACAGAAGGTGATCTCATCCCGCCGTCGTAGCCGACCATCGATCCAGCCGTGGCACAGGGCTTCGTCGAGCGCCTGGTCATAGGTCAAGCTCGTGGGCCGGGTCGTGTTCTGCTTGGCGAGGACCAGCCACACCCCTGCCGAGCTGTCGTGGTGCCTGCTGAGCCACTCCCGCCAGGCCAGGGCATCGGTAACGGTCAGTTCCGATAGTTCGTTGCTCATCGTCATGTGCCCCTGATGATCATCAAAGGGATGGTTGTCGGCGGTCACCCGAAGGTGGGAGCCCAGGACGGGGCCTGGCGGAAGTGGCGCTGGATCGGTCAGCGGTGGAGCGGGCCGATCACGTCCTTCGCCACGTCGCCACCGCGGCCTCTGGACGGATGACGCCCACCCGCCTTCACCAGGTCTTGCCGGCCTGCTCCCGGATCGTGTGGTTGATCCGGTTGAAGAAGTTGGTGATCGCAATGTTCAGAATGATCGCGGACATCTGGTTCTCGTCGAAGTAGGTGGCAGCACCGTCCCAGATCTCGTCGGTCACACCCGGCGCGCCGTCCTGGATCCGGGTGGCGGCCTCGGTCAGCGCGAGCGCTGCCCGCTCCTCCTCGGTGAAGAACGGGGTCTCGCGCCAGCTGACCACGTTGTGCAGCCGCTCCTCGGTCTCTCCAAGCTTCTTCGCCGACTGGACGCCGGCGAACACACACGGGCTGCAGCCGTTGATCTGGCTGGCCCGCAGATGGACCAGCTCGAGCACGAGCGGGTCGACTCCACCGGCGTGAATCGCCTTGTGGAGATGCTGGATCGCTGTGATCACGTCGGGATTCGCCACGCTCTTCATGCGTGCTTCCATGGGTCCCGCCCCTCGTCGGTTACGTGCGCCCATCCGGGCCCGCCATCTGACGCACCTTGGCGGAGGTCATCGTCTTTTCGGCCGAGGAGTTCTCGGTCATGCCGGCGACGTTACGGTATGACCCGGTCAGAAACGGTCCTGGTTATCGAGCAGACTGTCAGCCATGGTCAACACCTCGGCGCGGCTGCTGCGGCTGCTGTCTTTGCTGTCAACGCGGCAGTCTTGGACGTGCGCTGATCTTTCCGCCCAGTTGGAGATCACCGAACGGACGGTTCGCCGGGACATCGCCCGGCTACGTGAACTCGGCTACGGCATCGAGTCGGAGATGGGCCCATGGGGCGGCTACCACCTCGGGCCCGGAACCAGCATTCCGCCACTGATCCTTGACGAGGAGGAGGCCCTCGCGGTCGCTGTCGGGCTGCGCACCGCCGCCTTCAGCGGGGTCTCCGGCAGCGACCAGGCAGCCCTGTCGGCGCTGCTGAAACTACGCCAGGTGCTGCCGGCCAGGATCGCCGACCGGCTCGGCGAGCTGGACGCCGCGTTCACCCACACCGCACGGCCCGACGACAGCCAGATCTCCCCCGCGCTGCTGCTCGACCTGGCCACCGCGTGCCGGCGAGGCGAACGCACCCGGTTGACCTACCGCGAACCGGCCGGAACGACGTCCACCCGCCGAGTGGACCCCTACCGGCTCATCTACACCGGCCGCCGCTGGTATCTCCTCGCCTACGACCTGACGCGGCAGGACTGGCGCACCTTCCGTACCGATCGCGTCATCGATGCCACAGCCACCGGGGAGGCCACTGCCCTGCCCGACCCGCCAGATCCAGCGCAGATGGTCAGCACGGGCATCGCGCTGAGGCCCTACCCGGTGCGGGTGACCATCCGCCTGGCCGTACCTGCCGATGAGGCCCGCAGGCTGGTACCACTGACGGTCGGCGTCCACCACCCGGACGGCGATGACGCCACGATCATCGACATCGGCGGGCCAGACGCCGACGGCCTGGCCCGCTACCTGCTCAGCCTCGGCCGGCCACTCCAGATACTGCACCCAGAAGAGGTCCGTCAGGCATTCCTCACCCGCACACAACAACTCCTCAAGGACAACCAGTGACACAAAGACCCGCCGACAGCTGACACGGCTACCTGCGGTGACGGGTGTTGCCGGCCACCATGAAGTGCGACTGCCGACCCCATGTCGCAGATGTTCTTCAACCTGCCGGCCGTGTTCGCAGAGTTCGGAGCCGACCTGCTGAAGATGCGCACCCGCGAGGGCATGGCCATCGCCCGCTCCCGCGGCCGGCGCAAGGGCAAACAGCCCAAGCTCACCGCCAGGCAGCAAGCCGAGCTGGTGCGGATGCACGCCACCGGCGACTACACCATCGCCGATCGACGCCGCCCCAGTGCCGCCTTCGACGAGGCCCGTGAGCTCTCGCGCGCCGGCGGAGCTCACGGGCCACGGCTGAAGGTCACTTGTAGTACTGCACCCAGTACTCGACCGTGTGCTTCTTGCTGATGTTGAAGGTCGCCCAGTACTTCGAGTGGCCGGCGTTGCTGATGCGGACGATGCCGTACTTGCCGTTGCAGGTCCACGTGCCGGACTTGGCGATCTTCTCGCCGCCGCCCCAGCGGCGCAGGAACCAGAGGTCGACCTTGATGCGCGCGTCGTTGCCCCAGCAGCGGGCCTTGACCTGCATGACGCGTACGCCCGAGGGCCGAGTCCACGCCGAGGTGTCGAAGTACCCCTTGTACGGGCCCAACGCCTCGTGCCGTTGGGTGTGCCAGCTCGCCAGGGCCGTGCTGGCCAGGGCCGCGCTCGCCTGAGCCGTGGTCGCCGGGGCCGTGACCTGTGTGCGCGCGGCCGGGGCGGCGACGGCGGGCGCGGCCGTCAGCAGCGCCAGGCTGGAGGCGGTGGCGGCGAGGGCGAGGGCGGTTCTCGTGGGACGCATCGGTGCCTGCCTTTCGGGATCGAGTCAGGTTCTCTGTTCGAACGCGAAGGTATGGCCGGGCGTGTTGAGGATGTGTTGAGCGCATGTTGAACGGGCCGGAGACGGTCGGGCCAGGCGATGTCGTCGATCGTCAGGAACGGCGCCGCCAGAGACGCTCGCGGTTGCTCACCAGTGGTCGGCAGCCGCCGTCAGCGAGGGCCGACGGTGCCGGCCTGCAGCAGCTTGGCGAGGATCGCGCTCAACTGGCCGCGCTCCTCGGGGGTGAGGGCCTGGAAGGTGTCCTCGAGGAAGGCCGGGATCGAGGCTTGGGCCTCGGCGAGCCGCCGGCGGCCCGAGTCGGTGATGGTGACGGCGTAGGAGCGCCGGTCGCGGGGGTTGCGTTCCCTGCGGACGTGACCCGCCTGTTCCAGGTCGTCGCAGATGCCGACCATCACGCTGCGGTCGATCCGGAGCTCCTCGCTGAGCGTCTGCTGGGAGCAGGGACCGACGGCGTCGAGCATCTGGAGCACGAGGTGCTGCCCGACACCGAGCCCTTCCTCGGTGGCATGCACGTCGGCGGCGCGGGCCACGGCGGCCGACGCCCGGCACAGCGCGATGTCGAGCCGCTCGGCGGCGAGCCGGGGAAAGTACGCCGTCCCACGGTCCGTCGTTCTGGTCGTTGCCGCCATCACTCTCCCTCGTGCGTTCAGCCGTCAGCCTACCGCGCATCCATCTCCGAAGAGACTGTTTGACAGCAGATGATTTGCAGGCATACGGTCCGAACCGTCTGTCCACCAATGGTTTGCATGCAGATGGAATGTGATCATGGCCCGGACCGATGGCCGCCATCGGGCGGCCCTGGTCACCTCCGCCTCGCACCGGTGCCCACCCCCACCGCCTGAAGGAGACACATCGTGACACTGGATCTCACCCCGGACGAGCTGCTGAGCACCACCCGCGCCGTACGCAAGCGCCTCGACTTCACCCGCCCGGTGCCCCGCGAGCTGATCGAGGAGTGCGTGGACCTGGCCGTGCAGGCGCCAACCGGGCGCAACCGGCAGCGCTGGCACTTCCTCGTCGTCACCGAGCCCGCTCAGCGCCGGGCCGTGGCCGACATCTTCCTGCGCGCCCTGACCGTGGCCGGCGGCCAGCCGCTGACCGAACGAGATGTGTGGCGCATGAACTACCACTCCGGCTCCACCGAGCGGGTCTTCGACGGCCTGCGCCACCTGGCCGCCAACATCCACCGGGTGCCCGCGTTCGTCATCCCGGGCGTGGAGGGACGCACCGACCGCGCCCCAGTGGCCGTGCAGGCCGGTGCGTGGGGGTCGATCCTGCCCGCGGTGTGGAGCTTCATGCTGGCCGCCCGGGCACGGGGCCTGGGCACGGTGTGGACCACGGCGCAGGGGCCGCTCGAACGCGAGCTGGCACGGGTGCTCGGCGTTCCGTACGAGGAAGTCATGCTGGCGGCCTTCATCCCGCTGGCCTTCACCATCGGCACCGACTTCAAGCCCGCCCCCCGTATCCCGCGCGAGGAGGTCCTGCACTGGGACCGGTGGTGAGCGGGCCTTGCCAGGCCGCCCTGACGACGCCGGTGCGGCCTGGTTCTGACATGCCGGAGCTGAACACCCGGACGGATCGTTGCGCCGGGTCGTCAGAGCAACGCGGCGAGATCCGCCGGTCGCGAGATCATCGGCCAGTGGCCGGTCGGCAGCTCGACGAAGGTCCATTCGGGTGTGCCGAGCGGGGCGAACGCCGGGTTCCCCGAAGCGATCAGCTCGCGGATCACCGCCAGCGGCATCGTCGAGGCGATCATGGTCTTCGGCGTCGCCGGGATCTGCTGCGGCCGCTGAATCGACTGGGTGACCGCGCCCCACGGCTGCGGCGTCGCCTTCGCACGGATCTGCGCCCAAAGCTCCTCGGTCAGTCCTGCGAACATCCTCTCCTCCTGCTCGAAGCTGGGCACATCGAGCGCATATCCGTCCCCGACCTGAGCGCGCCAGGCCTTCTGCGTGTCCTCGTCATTGAAGTCGATCACCGCCACACCCGACGGCAGCGGCGCGGTGTCGACGTAGACCACCCGGCTGAGCCGCTCGGGATGCCGGTCGGCGACCGCGGTCACCGGGACGCTCGCCCCGCTGTGCCCGACCAGGACGACCTCCTCCCATCCCTCCATCGCCGCGAGGATGTCGAGGACATGGGTCTCCACGCCGACCTCCGGCGACAGCTCCCCAGCCCTCTCCCCCAGCCCCGTCAGGGTGACCGCCCGCACCTGGTGTCCGGCGGCGCGCAGCTGCTGCGCCACCTGGTCCCAAGCCCAGGCGCCGAGCCAGAAGCCGGGAACCAGCACGTAGTTCGCCATCTCATCGTCCTTCCAGTGAGCCGATGTCGCTACGCTAAAGCCGATAGCGGACAGAATCCGCCCGGATTAAGTGGGTGACCTGTGTCATATCCGGCGACCCGGATGCTGGCGATGCTCGAACTGCTCCAGGCGCACCACGGGATGGGCGGGCGCGACCTGGCGCAGCGGCTCGGTGTGGACGAGCGGACCGTCCGGCGCTACGCCGCCCGGCTCGCCGAACTGGGCATCCCGGTCGCCGCCGAGCGCGGGCGCTACGGCGGCTACCGGCTGATGCCCGGCTACAAGCTGCCACCGCTGATGCTCACCGACGACGAGGCGACCGCCGTGGTTCTCGGTCTGCTCGCCGGACGTCGCCTGGGCGTTGCCGCCCAGGCCACCGAAGCCGCCCTGGCCAAGATCCGGCGAGTGTTGCCGGCCACGCTGCGAGAACAGGTCGGCGCGCTGGAGGAGACCTTGGACTTCACCCTCGCCGAGCGCGCGGCGCCGACGCCCGCGAGCCGGGCCGTGCTGACCCTGGCCGCCGCGATCCGCGACCGCCGCCGGGTCACGCTGCGCCACCGCTCCTGGAAAGGCGCCCAGACCGAACGCGAACTGGACGGCCACGGCCTGGTCTTCCACTCCGGCCGCTGGTACGTGACCGGCCACGACCACCGCTCCGGCGAGATCCGGACCTTCCGCGTCGACCGGATCTCCTCCGTCGTCCCGGGGACGGCCTCCTATGAGATCCCCGAGGAGTCCGACCCGGTGCGGCAGGTCACCGCGTCGCTGGCCCAGGTGCCGTATGCGCACACTGTCGAGGTCACTCTGCACGTTCCCCTCGCAGAGGCGTCCCGCCGCATCCCGCCGTCGGTGGCCACACTCACCGAAACCCCGGACGGAGTCCTCCTGCGGACGCGTGCCGAGTCCCTGGACGGCATGGCCGCCATGCTCGCCGGGCTCGGCTTCCCGTTCACGATCTTGTCGCCGCAGGAACTGCGCACGGCCGTCCGGCGCCTGGCCGAGAGCCTGCTGGAACAGACACTGGAACAGACAGGGGAACGAACACTCCCCGCGACCGGCCCGCCGGAGCGGTAGGGGGGCCCGGAAGCTGATCGACTCCCGCACGTTCGCCGGTTGCGTGGCGACGTCGAAGCCGTTGACCCTGGCCGTGCCCGCGTCAGCCCTGAGCAGCGTGGACAGAATGTCCACGGCCGTGGTCCTGCCTGCCCCAGGCGTCAGATGGCCAGGGTGGCGGCGATGCCGTCGAGGACGTAGGTGAGGCCGGTTTCGAACTGCCACTGCGCGTCGTCCTTGCGGGTGGCGGTGTGCAGGTAGCGCCGGAAGGTGGGATAGCGGCCGGTCCGCATGTGCCACATCATCTCAGGGGCCAGTTCCGAACGCAGGTCGTCGCCGTCGGACCAGCCGTGCTCGTCGATGAGGTTGCGCACCGCGCTCTCGTAGTTCATGGCGCCGTGGACGTAGGCGTCCACCGCGCGGAAGATGCTCATCATCGCGTCGGCGTCCAGGCCCAGGCCGTCCAGAGCCGACAGGGCCCGCTCGGCGACGGTCATCCTGTTGGGTGTGAGCGAGAGCCTCGCCTGCGGGGACAGCTGAGCCAGCCACAGGTGCCGGAGCATCAGCTCGCGGGTCCGCAGGGCCAGGGCGCGCATGGTCTCGCGCCACTCGCGGTCGATCGGGAGGTGGAGGTCGGCGTAGACGTGGTCGACCATCAGCTCCAGGAGGTCGTCCTTGCCCGAGACGTAGCGATAGGGCGCCATGGGGGCGACGCCCAGTTCGGTGGCCAGACGGCGCATGGTGATGGCTTCCAGGCCTTCCGCGTCGGCGATCGCGACCGCGGTCGTGGCGATGCGCTGCGGGGAGAGCGTCTGACGCTGAGGAGGGGTGGGGCGTTCCAGGCGTTCCCAGAGTGATACGCGCGGTTTGTCGTTCTCGGTTGGCATGGCGTGCGGCTTCCCTCCGGCTCGTCCCAGATACAACGTATCAGAAGTAGACAACGTACACTCTGTTGTGTACGTTGTATCTCATTCCGATACGCCGTACACACGAGAAGGAAGACCACTCATGAACGACGACCGCCTGAAGATCGCAGTCATCCTCGGCAGCACCCGCGACGGCCGTTTCGGCACCCGAGTGGCAAGCTGGACCCTCGACCACATCGCGCAGCGCGACGACATGACCGCCGATCTCGTCGATCTCGTCGAAACCCCGCTGCCCACCGTCTTCCCCGTGCTCGGACAGCCCCCGGCCTCGCAGGAGGCCAAGGACCTGCTCGCAGCCGTATCACCGCGGCTGGCTGCGGCCGACGCCTTCGTCATCGTCACCCCGGAGTACAACCACAGCTTCCCGGCGGCCCTGAAGAACGCCATCGACTGGCACACCACGGAATGGCACGCCAAGCCGGTCGCCTTCGTGTCCTACGGCGCCTTCTCCGCCGGATTGCGCGCGGTCGAGCAGCTGCGCCTGGTGCTGGCCGAACTGCACGCGGTCACCATCCGCGACAGCGTCGGCTTCCAGCGCGCCTGGGAGCAGTTCGACGGGGACGGCAAGGCCGTCGACCCCGCCGCCGGCGCCGCGGTCAAGGTCATGCTCGACCAGCTTGCCTGGTGGGCGCACGCCCTGCGCGAGGCCAAGGCCGTCCGCCCCTACGCCGCCTGAACCGCGATGAACGACCGTTTGCCGTATCTCGCGGTGTTCGGCCTGCTGCTCGGCATGTTCCTGGCCATGCTGGACGGCCTGATCGTCGGCACCGCGCTCCCCACGATCGTGGGCGACCTCGGCGGCCTGAACCACCTGCCGTGGGTGGTGACCGCGTACATGCTCGCCGGCGCGGCCACCACCCCGATCTGGGGCAAACTCGGCGACCTGTACGGCCGCAAGGCCAGCTTCATCACCGCGATCGCGCTCTTCATGGCCGGCTCCGTGCTGTCAGGCGTGTCGCAGGACATGAGCCAGCTCGTCGCCTTCCGCGCCGTCCAGGGCCTGGGCGCGGGCGGGCTGATGGTCGGCGCGCTGGCCATCATCGGCGTGCTCGTACCACCACGCCACAGCGGCCGCCTGCAGTCGATGATCGGCGTCATCATGCCGATCGCCTACATCGGTGGCCCGCTCGTCGGCGGCCTGCTCACCGACTACCTGAGCTGGCGCTGGACCTTCTACGTCAACCTGCCGCTCGGCGCCGTCGCCCTCCTGATCATCACCACCCGCATCCACCTGCCACCCGTCGAACGCGTCAAAGTCCGCATCGACTACGGCGGAGCGGCCCTGCTCACCACCGCCATCGTGGCCCTGACTCTGCTGGCGAGCTGGGGCGGGACCACCTACTCCTGGTCCTCACCCCAGGCTTTGGCCCTGACCGCCGTCGCCGTTCTCGCCCTGGCCGGGTTCGTGGCCGTCGAACGGCGCGCCGCCGAACCGATCATCCCGCCGCGCCTGTTCCACGACCGCAACTTCACGCTCGTCCAGGTCCTCAGTTTCCTTGTCGGCGCGATCATGCTCAGCGTGACCAACTACCTGCCGCAGTACATGCAGTTCGTCCAGGGATTCTCGCCGGCGGCCAGCGGCATGCTGCTGCTGCCCCTGATGTTCGGCATGCTCGGCGCGCAACTGGTCACCGGCCGTCTCATCAGCGCCAACGGCCGTTACCGCGTCCATCCCATCCTCGGCGGCGCACTGATGATCGCGGGCGCTCTGGTCCTGCTGCTGCTCGACGTCGCCACCCCGGCGGCGGCGGCCTCCGCGCTCAGCCTGGTCATCGGCACCGGGATGGGCCTGGTGATGCAGAGTACGACGCTGGTCACCATGAACAGTGCCGATCCCCGGGACATGGGCGCCGCCAGCGGGACGGTCACCCTGCTGCGCACCATCGGCGGTTCCCTCGGCATCGCATTGCTGGGCAGTGTGTTCGCGGGCCGCATGTGGGCCGACCTCAGTACGCAGCTCGGTCCGGCGGCGGCCGACCGGCTGGCCACAGGCGGTGAACTCACGCCGGAACTGCTGCCCAGCCTGCCCGCTCGGACAGCCGACGCCGTGCGAGAGGCCGTCACCAGCGGCTTGCACGGCATCCTCATCGGCGCGGCCGTTCTCGCGCTGATCGCTTTCGCGGCGTCCTGGCTCATCCGCGAGGTCCCGCTCCGCGACCACACCCCATCATCGGACGCCCCCGAACCCGACGCCCACGCCGCCGTGACGGGGGCTTGAGCAGGAGAGTCATCCCGGGCAGCTCCGGGGGCCGACGCGCTGCCCGGCGCCGACGACGGTGACCTGGGCGGGGGTTTCCGGCACCCTGGCGGCGGCCGTGCAGACGATCTGCTCGACGGCCAGTGTGGACAGTTCGCCGGCCGCGGTGGACAGCGTGACCACCAGATGGCTGGCGGACTTGGCGGTCACCGAGAACGGGCCGGCTTCGGGTGGGACGTCGGTGGTCAGTCCGTTCGCCTGTTCCACCGCGGTGGGTCCGGCCGCCAGCAGCGCGAGCGTGTCCGCCGGGAACATCGGACGGCCGGTGGGCCGCGTCACCGCGCGGAGCCGGCCGTTCTTGACCAGGTAGAGGGTGGTGGTCATGGTCGGCTCGACGGCTCCGCTCGGCGGGTCGCCGGCGCGGATGGCGTCGCTGGGTCGCACCCCGCAGCCGGCCATGGCGACGAGCGATACGAGGCCCGCGGCGAGCATGCGGCGGGCGAGCCCGGTCCTCATTCGGGGCCTCCGTCCGGGTCGGGTGCCGGGCGTGGCAGGCGCAGCGTGAAGAGGGCGCCGCCGTCCGGGGCGTTGGTGACGGTGAGGCCGCCTCGGTGCAGGCGCGCGTTCTCCCGTGCGATGGCGAGGCCGAGGCCGCTGCCCTCGGACCTGGCCCTGGCCGCGCTGGCCTTGTAGAACCGGTCGAACACGTGCGGCAGCACCGCTCCGTCCAGCCCCGGCCCGTGGTCGCGGACCTCGAGGGCGATCCAGTGCGGGTCGGCGGAAAGCCGTACCGACACCGGTGGCTCGCCGTGTCGCAGGGCGTTGCCGACCAGGTTCGCGAGGATGACGTCCACCCGCCGCGGGTCCAGCCGTGCCGTCACCGCGGGTGGAAGCTCGGTGTCCACCAGCTCCGACCAGCCCCGGACACGCAGGGTCGCGCGTACCAGCTCGGCCACGTCGACATCGTTCAGCGCGAGGGCCGCCACGCCGGAGTCGAACCTGCTGATCTCGATGAGGTCGTTCACCAGCGCGGTGAGGTTGAGCGTCTCCTGGCTGACCAGTCTGGCGGCCCGGCCGGCGGGCTCGGGCAGCCGGGCCGCCTCCTCGTCGAGGACGTCGGCGACCGCGGTCAGCGCGGCCAGCGGGGTGCGCAGCTCGTGGGAGACGTCGGCCACGAACCGGCGGGCGTCGGCCTCCATCTCGCGCAGCTGCGCGACGTGCCGTTCCAGCTCCGCGGCGGTGTTGTTGAACGTGTGCGCCACATCGGCCAGCTCGTCGGAGCCGCGGACCGCGATCCTGGTCCGCAGCTCGCCCTCGCCCAGCAGGCGTGCCGCCCGGCCGAGCTCGCGCACCGGGCGCAGCACGCCACGGGTGGCCAGCAAGGCGAGGACGACCGCGAACGCCAGGGCCGCCCCGCCGATGAGCCAGGCGGATGTGGCGAGCCGGTCGATGCTGAGCTGTTCGGCAAGCAGGCTGCGCGCGGTGTAGACCTCGATGCCGGACATCCGCGTCGTCCGGTCCCGCTCGACGATCAGCAACGGCGTACCGATGATCAGGTGCGGCTCGCCCCGCCACACCACGCGTTGCCACGCGATGTCGCCGGCGGCCACCGCCCGCCGCAGCTCCGCTGGAATCATCCCGGGTTCCAGGACCGGCACGTTCCCGCCCGGCCTCCAGCGCCCCGGCGCCGGCATGACCGGCGAGTGCGCCCCGTGGTAGATGGCGACCGCGGAGCTGTACTGGTCGGTCACCACGCGGGCGATCGCGTCGAGCTCGTCCGGGCCCGGCGCCGGACTCCGCAACGGGAAGACCGCCTGCAGGCGGCTTCTCATCGACTCCACCGCGGCGTCCTGGGCCCGCTGCAGGATGTCGATGCGGGCCTGGACGTACATCCCGCCGGCCACCGCCGTCGCGGTGAGCACACACAGCAGGGCGAAGGCGGACAACAGCCGGGCACGCAGCCCCGGGCGCGGTCGAGGTGCCACCGGCTGCTCACACCGGCCCGAACCGGTACCCGAACCCACGCACCGTCTGCACGTAGACGGGTGCGGCCGAGTCGTCCTCGATCTTCGCGCGTAACCGCTGCACGCAGGCGTCCACGAGACGCGAGTCGCCGAAGTACCCGTGCTCCCACACCGACTCCAGCAGCTGCTGGCGGCTGTGCACCCGGCCCGGCGTGCCGGAGAGCTCCAGCAGCAGGCGCAGCTCGGTCGGGGCGAGGCTGACCGGCACGCCGCGGTGGGAGATCACCAGCCCGGCCCGATCGATCGTCAGGTCCCCGTGCCGCTCCAGCTCCGCCTGGTCCCGGCCGATCCGCCGGAGCACCGCGCGAATGCGTGCCTCGAGCACTCTGGGCTGTACTGGCTTGACCACGTAGTCGTCGGCGCCCGCCTCCAACCCGGCCACCACGTCCATGTCGTCGCCGCGCGCGGTCAGCATGATGATCGGTAACTCGCCGGCGGCGCGGATGCGGCGGCAGACCTCGAACCCGTCCATGCCGGGCAGCATCAGATCGAGCACGACGACGTCGGGAAGGTCCGTGCGCAGCCGGTCCAGCCCCTGCTCGCCGGACTCCACCGCGCGCACCCGGTGCCCATGCCGGGTCAGGGCCAGCTCAAGGCCCTCTCGCACGGCCGGGTCATCCTCGATCAACAACACTCGCGACACGCCGCCGAGTATCACAGTACGCTCCGTAGCTCGCCCGCCAGTCGACCCCGTCCACTGTCGGCCGGCCGTGTCCCCGCCTCGTGCGCGCCGTGTCATGGTTGTGTCACGGTCGCGCCGACGGTTGGCGCCGTCGATGAACGGTGACATGCGGCGGACAACGCGCGCATATTCGGTGCCAATCGTAGTTGTCATGAGCGAACCACGCACCATCCCACCTCGGCCCCGAGACCGGCTGTTCGCCGCGGTCACGCTGGTGCTCGCCGTGCTCCTGCTGCCCGCGGCGCTCGTCCGGCATCCCGGCCGCGCCCGCGAACTGGCCTGCCACTGGGCGTTGCGGATGCGGTTCCCCGCCGAGGACCTCACCGGGCTCACCGACGGCGCCCTGGCGGCGTTCATCGCGGCGCGCACCGAGGCGCTCTGGCGCCACGGCCAGCTCATCGGCCTCACCTCCGGATACCGCGATCCCCTTGTCCAGCAACGGATGTTCGACGAGGAGGTGCGCCGCTCCGGCTCCCCTGCCTCGGCACGCATGCTCGTGTTACCACCGGCGGAATCCCCGCACGTCAAGGGCATCGCGCTGGACGTGCGCCCCCACGAAGGCGCGCGCTGGCTCGAGGAACACGGCGCCCGCTACCACCTCTACCGCATGTACGACAACGAGTGGTGGCATTTCGAGTACCGCCCGGACAGCGGCGGCACGCCACCACGACGACGACCCCACCCCGGCGTGCGCCACGTCGTCGAGAACGGGGACCAGATCTAACCATCCCGTGCTGCCGTGCCGAGCACCCGGCGGTGGCACGTCCACCCCTTCCTGTGCCACACTCACTGTTATAGAACTCTCTATAGAGTTATAGAACGATAGGAGCATGGCATGCGAGACGCGTTGCCCCGGCGGGAGCCGGTCCCGCTGGACGGGACGATGGGCGAGCCAGGAGCTCGGGGCCGATTCGGCGAGTACGGCGGACGGTACGCGCCGGAGTCCCTCGTGGAGGCGTGCCGCGAGGTGGACGAGGCGTTCCGGGAGGCCTGGGCGGATCCGGGGTTCCGCGGCGCCCTGGCGCGGCTGCTCGCCGTGAACGCCGGGCGGCCGACCCCGCTCACACCGGCCCACCGGCTGTCGGAGGCCCTGGGCGTGCAGCTGTACCTCAAGCGCGAGGATCTCACCCACACCGGATCCCACAAGATCAACAACGTGCTGGGCCAGGCCCTGCTGGCCACCCGGATGGGACGGCGCAGGCTGATCGCCGAGACGGGAGCGGGCCAGCACGGGGTGGCCACCGCGACCGCCGCCGCGCTGCTCGGGCTGGAGGCCACGGTGTTCATGGGCGAGCGCGACATCGAGCGGCAGGCGCTGAACGTCTTCCGGATGCGCATGCTGGGCGCCGAGGTGGTCCCGGTGACCACGGGCAGCCGCACCCTCAAGGACGCGACCAGCGAGGCCATGCGGCACTGGGTGGGCGCGACCGGCGACTCCCACTACTGCATCGGCTCCGTCGTCGGGCCGGACCCGTACCCATGGATGGTCAGGGAGTTCCAGCGGGTCATCGGCGACGAGGCCCGCGGGCAGTGCGCCGCCGAGCTGCGGACCGGCGTGCCGGACTACGTCGTCGCGTGCGTCGGCGGCGGCTCCAACGCGGCCGGCACGTTCGCCGGATTCGCCGACACCCCGGCGCGCCTGGTCGGCGTCGAGGCGGAGGGCGGCGCCGGAGCGGCCCGCGGCCGGCTCGGCGTCCTGCACGGCAGCCGCTCGCTGTTCCTGCAGGACGAGGACGGGCAGATCACCCAGGCGCACTCCATCGCCGCCGGGCTCGACTACCCGGGGGTCGGCCCGGAGCACGCCCACCTGCGCGACCTGGGCCGGGCCCGCTACGTCACGGTGACCGACGACGAGGCCATCGGCGCGGCGGTACGGCTGGCGCGTACCGAAGGCATCGTCCCGGCGCTCGAATCGGCGCACGCCCTCGCCTGGGTGATCCGCGCGGCGGGCGACGGCGACCTGCCCGCGGGATCGACGGTGCTGATGACGTTGTCCGGCCGGGGCGACAAGGACGCCTCAACCCTGAAGGAGCTGCTGTGACCAACCCCACGCCGGCCGCCGGCGCGGTCGAACGCCACCTGCGTGCCCGCCGGGACACCGGCCGCGGCCTGCTCATGCCGTACGTCACCGCGGGGATCACCCCCGGCTGGACGGAGTACCTGCGGGCGTTCGCCGCCGCCGGCGCGGACGCGATCGAGGTCGGCCTGCCCTTCTCCGACCCCACGCTGGACGGCGTCACCATCCAGCAGGCCAGCGAGACGGCACTGGCCCGGGGGGCGAGCACCCGCCGGATCCTCGCCGACCTGTCCGGCATGCCGGACGTGGGTGCGCCGCTGGTCGTCAGCACCTACTACAACCTGGTGCTGCACGACGGCCCCGAGGCGTTCTGCGCCGCGCTGCGCCGGGCCGGCGTCGGCGGCCTGATCGTGCCCGACCTGCCGGTCCACGAGGCGGACGAGCTGACGGACACGGCCGCCGCCGTCGGCATCGAGCTGGTCCTGCTGGCCTCGCCGGCGACGCCGCAGCCGCGGCTGGCGGAGATCTCGTGCCGCAGCCGCGGATTCGTCTACGCGGTGTCGCTCATGGGCACCACCGGTGAACGGACGGCCCTCGCCGCTTCGGCGGCGGAGCTCACCGAGCGGATCAGGAGCGCCACCGACCGGCCGGTCTTGCTAGGATTTGGCATCTCCACCCCGGACCAGGCACGCGAAGCCCGCCGGCACGCCGACGGCGTGGTGGTCGGCGCCGCGGTCATGCGGCGGGTGCTCGACGGGGCCGGGCCGGACGACCTGCGGGCCTTCCTCGCGACCCTGCGGCAAGCCCTCGACCAGGAGTGTGACCGACCACGATGACCCCCGACGCCGGGCACGAGGCGAGATACCGCGCCATCGCCGCCGACCTCGCCGCGAAGATCCGGTCGGGACACTACGCCCCCGGTGAGGCCCTGCCGCCGCAACGGGAGCTGAGCGCCTCCTACGGGGTGACCCTCATGACGCTGCGCCAGGCGTTGCGGGAGCTCAGCGACGAGAGGCTGATCGTGCAGCAGCCCGGCAGGGGCACCTTCGTCGCCCCGCCCCACCTGGCGTACCAGCTCGACTCGCTCCGCAGCCTGGTCGACGACCTGCGCAAACAGGGCCACGACGTGCGCACCTCGGTGACCGGGCGGGCGGTGCGCCGGGCCCCCGCCCGGATCGCCGCGGAGCTGCGGCTGCGCCCCGGCGACACCGCCCTGCGGCTGGAGCGGGTCCGCGAGTTCGCGGGACGTCCCGCCCTGCACCAGGTGTCCTGGGTCCGCCGGCCGGTGGCCGACCGGATCCACGACCGTGACTTCACCGCCGTCTCCCTCTACACGGCCCTCGCCGACGCGGGAGTGACGGTCGCCCGGGCGTCCGAGGTGGTCCGGCCCGGTCTGCTCGACCCCGACACCGCCCGCCACCTCCACGAGCCGGAGGGCAGCCCGGTGCTCGTCAGCACCCGGATCACCTACACGCTCGACGCCACGCCCGTGGTGTCCGACCATGCCACCATCCTCGGCAGCATGATGGAGATCCGCACCGAACGCGCCGCCACCGGCCTCTCCCTCACCTGGGGCGCCTCCAGCTGAGAACCTGGGTGCGGCCCATCCCACCACTCCTCCGCTCGACCCGCCTTCGAGTCCTCAACCGAGGAAGGGTGTGAGTCAGGCGTGGAGGGTGAGAGGGGCCGGCATCCCGTCCGTGAACAGTCGCGCGTCGACCTGGTCAAGGGCGACGCGCAACGCGCCGAGGGCGACGCTGTCCGCGCCGAGGTTGGACGCCCGGATCTCGGGGACGCGCAGGCAGAGGCGGCGCAGCTCCCGCTCGAGGGGATCGATGAGGAGGTCGGCGGAGCGGGAGTAGCCGCCGCCGAGGATGACGACCTGCGGGTCCAGGGTCAGCACGAGGGCCGCGGCGCCCACGGCCAGATCCTTGACATAGCGGCGGAGCGCCTTTCTGGCGTCGCTGTCGCCCTCGCGGGCGCGTTCGAAGACCCAGGCGGCCTTGTCGTTCGGATGGATGTCCTCGGGCACTCCGGGGCATCTCTCGATGTGGGACGGGGCGGAGAGCCAGCGAACCGCCTTGAGCGCGCCGATCTCGCCGGCCGCTCCCCCGTACCCGCGCCGCAGGGTGCCGTCGAGGATGAGACCGGCACCGGTCCGCATACCCGCCAGCAGGTAGACGATGTCGTCGGCGTCCTGCGCGGCGCCTTGCCAGCGTTCGGCGACGGCGGCGAGCTTGCAGTCGTTCTCGACCAGGATCGGGCAGGTGAACCGGGTCGTGAGGTGCTCGGCGGGGGAAACGCTCGCCCAGCCCGGCAGCGGGGTGAACAGCGTGGTACGGCCGTCGGCGTCGACCGGGCCGGTCACCCCGACCGTCACCGCCCAGATCTGGTCGGACCCCATCCCGGCGTCCGACAGGCATTGGGAGATGGCGGTGTCGACGGCCGCGAGCCGGGCTGCCGGGTCCGCGTCGGGCTCGACCGGCAGCCGGTGACTGTGCAGCACCTGTCCCTCGAGGTCGGCGAGCAGGACGAGTATCTTGTGGCCGCCGACGTCGACGCCGAGCACGTGCCCGGCGTCGGCGTTGAAGCGGTAGCGGCGGGCCGGACGGCCGACGCTGCTGCCGTCGGGTTCGACGACCTTCACCCATCCGTCGGTGACCAGCCCGCGAACCACGACGTCGGTTCCGGGCCGGGACAGGCCGGTGCGGGCGGCGAGTTCGGTGACGGTGGCGGGCGGCTGACCCCGCATCGCCCGGACGACGCTGAGCGAGTTGATCTCGCGGAGCCTGCTGACATCGACTCCGGCCACCTCGGACACCGCTACCCCCCGATTATGCTTAGCCAAAGTGAAATTTTAGCTGCTCGTCATGTGATCGGATACTGCTGCCCCGGGTTCAGCGCGGCGGTGAAGTCGACGGGACGGCCATCCATGGCGAAACTGTATCGATCTTCCTGCACGATCTCGGGCTGCTCGGCGAGGTAGGCGGTCATGCGTTCGAGCTCGTCGGAACTCAGCCAGGACGGCGGATCGGAGACGGCCTTGAATCCGCAGATCGCGGCCAGGTCCTGCAGCCAGCGCATCTGGGTCTCGGTGAGCAGGTTGAGCCGGCTGCGGAAGTAGACGGCATCAGGGTCGACCTGGACGAGACGGGACTGCCACAGCCGGTGCAGCGTGTTCACGACGGCGTTGCAGGCCATGGCATCCGAGGGGTCGTCGCTGGCGTAGTTGGTCCACAGCGGGGCGACGTCGGGGCCGCTGCGCAGCCCGTCGGCCAGCCCCAGCGAGGGCAGCAGCAGGGCGCCGCTGCCGAGCAGGTAGACCTCCGGGCCGGCGACGCGCCGGATCAGGGCGAGCGCGTCCCGGTATGCCTGCTCGCGAGGCGCCCCGGAGTGCCGGACGCCGGGGACGGCGCCGGCGTTGATGAAGTCGAGCTTGAGGTAGGTGAAACCCCATTCGTGCACGACCTTGTGGATCTGCTGGGTGAGGTGCTCCTGGACGCCGGGGTGGGTGAGGTCGAGGGCCCAGTAGGAGGCGCCCCAGTTGTGCCCGGCGACGACCGGTTGCCCGCCGGCGTCACGCAGCAGGAAGTCGGGATGCTCGCGTGCCGTCTCCGACGTGGGCAGCACGATGAACGGCGCCAGCCACAGGCCCGCTCTCATCCCGGCGGTGGTGATCCGCTCGGTCAGGGCGCGCATGCCGGAGGGGAACTTGTCGTTGGGCTCCCAGTCCCCGACGGCCGACTGCCAGCCGTCGTCGATCTGGACGACGTCGAACGGGAGGCCGGCCAGCGCGGAGATGTCCTTGTTCAGCGTCTCCTCGGTGATGCCTTCGTAGTAGGAGTACCAGGTGGACCACACGTTTCCGGCACGCCGTTCGCTGCTGCCGAGCCGTACGGCGAGCTGGTCGGCGTAGTGGGCGAAGACCTCCTGCTCGGGACCGTAGGCGAGGAACCAGGGGGCCCCGTCGTCCTCGCACCAGCCGGCGAGAGTGTCGAGGTCGGCTGCCAGGCGGGGGGTGCCCAGCCCGAGGGAGCCCAGCAGCAGCACCCGCCCGTCGTCGCCCTGCAGCGCGGCCACGGCCGAGGAGTGGTGGCGGGCCGGGTCGTCCCAGACCGTGTCGTCCGCGGTCAGGCGCCGCTGGGGGTTCGCGATCCGCAAGGGGGGCTCGCTGAGGCGACGCCACCCGCACGGGCTCCAGGAGTTCTGGCCGTGGCGGTAGAACAGGGCGTCGGCGAGGCCGTGCAGGATCGCGACCCGGCCAGGCGGCAGGACGAGACCGCCGGTGACGGGCGTCGGGGGCTCGGAACCGGTGAGTTCGACCGCGAAGTCACGGCCGGCCAGGTTGACGAGCAGGGGCATGGTTCTCCTTCGAGCAGCGGCGCCCGTCCGGCGGGAGGCTTGATGTGGCTCCCACCGGACGGGACAGAGGACGGAACAATCAGCCGAACAGGCCATTGACCTGCTGATTTGCCTTCTTCAGTGCCTCGGCGGGCTCGATCTGGCCGAGGATGACCGCCTGCAGGGCGTCCTGCACGATCTGGCTGATCTCGGTGCCGTGGTCGGTGATCGGCAGCAGGAACGTGCCGCCGGGAGTCTTGGTGTAGTCGACGTACACCTGCACGTCACGGCCCTTGGCCTGGTGGGCGGCCACAGCCTTCTCCGCCGAGGTCCTGATCGCGGGGAACACCACGGCGTCGCCGGCCACCACGTCCTGGCAGGCGGCCGAGCCGAGGTACTTCACCCACTTCCAGGCGGCGTCCTTGTCCTCGGTGCCCGCCCAGATCGCGTCCGACAGGCCGTTGATGGCGCTCTTACGGGACCCGACCGGCCCGACGGGCAGCGGCGCGAGCGCGAACTTCTGCTTGGCGCCGTCACCCATGTAGGTGTTGATGGTCCAGGAGCCCGCTATCGTGAGCGCGGCCCTGCCCGAGTTCATCACGGCGTCGATGCCGAGCGTGGACTGCTTGTCGAAGCGGGGCGCGTATCCCTTGTCGGTCATCTTCTTGTACCAGCTGATGGTCTCGATCAGCTTGGGGTCGTCGTACTTGAAGCGGGTGCCCCACGGGTTCCTGTCGAGGTAGGTCCAGCCGTTGGCGGCGGCCAGCTCGCCCCAGCCGTTCTGGCCCTGGGAGCCGTCGTTCCACTCCGGCTGGTATCCGTAGACCGCGACGTTGTCCTTGTCGAAGTCCGGGTCCAGGCCGTTGCGGCCCTTGTCGTCGACGGTGAGCTTGGCGATGAGGTGCTCGAAGGTGCCGCCGTCGGCCGGGTTCCAGGTGAGGTCGGCCAGCTCGTCGGGCTTGACACCGGCCTTGTCGAGCTGCTCGGTGTTGTAGACGACCGCCTCGGTGTCCCAGTCCTTGGGCAGCCCGTACCGCTTGCCGTCCTTGGTCCACAGGTCCGCGAGCCCGTCCTGGTACTGGCTCAGATCGACCTTGTCGGCGTCGACGTAGGGCTGGATGTCGAGGATCTGCCGGCTGGAGACGAACTGCGGGTAGTACGACACCTGGTTCGTCCACACGTCCGGGGCTTCGCCGGCCGCCAGCTGCGTGGTCAGGTTCTGCCAGTACTGCGCCCAGGCCGTCTGGGTGAGCTTGACGGTGATGTTCGGGTTCGCCTGATGGAAGGCATCGGCGCAGGCCTGGTAGGAGGCCAACTGGTTGTCGTCCCACAGCCAGTAGTCGAGCGTGACCTGACCGCCCGCGTCGCCGCCCGCCGGCTTGCCCGTCTCGGAACCGCCGCACGCGGTGAGCGTGGTGCCCGCCAGCAGCCCGCACAGCAGCGCTGCGGCAACCCGCTTCCTGTTGATCATCGAGGTGCCTCTTCCTGGGGGTGGGACCGAGGGCCCGAGAGAATTCCCTCTTGCCTTGTTGGCTCTCTCGAATAATGATGTGGCTCATCGAAAATTTGTCAAGGCCAGCTCATAAGTGCTTTGGCAATCGTCATGTGGAGGCTTCGATGGTCCACTCTGCGATCCGCCGGCCTGCCAGGATGGCGCTCGCCGCCCTCCTGGCCGCGGCCGTCACGGCGCTGCCCACCCCGAGCTCGGCCGCGGCTGGTCAACCGGGCTGGCGGAATCTGGCGGCGGCGCAGGCTCCGGACGCCAATCCGCTGGAGGGTTTCATCCCCTACGCCGGCGCCTATACGACGTTCCCGCACTCGATGGAGTGGTTCTACCTGCCGCTGAACGCGGTGATGACCGGCCCGGACCGATTCGACTGGCGGGCGCTGGAAGAGCAGCTGGACGCGATCGCCGCCCGGGGCCACCAGGCGGCTTTCCGCTTCTATCTGGACTATCCGGGCAAGCCCAGCGGCGTCCCGCAGTTCCTGCGCGACCAGGGTCTGCTGACCCGGCCGTACGACGACTTCGGCAACGACGGGCAGAGCGTGTCGCCTGACTACGACGACCCGAACCTGACCGCCGCGCTCGATCGGTTCATCGCCGCTCTCGGCCGTCGCTACGACGGAGATCCGCGGATCGGGTTCGTCCAGCTCGGCCTGCTGGGCTTCTGGGGTGAGTGGCACACCTGGCCGCACAACGGGGACCCGGGAACGGAGAACTGGTTCGCGTCCCAGGCCGAGCAACTTAGGGTGCTGAACGCCTACGACAAGGCCTTCGACCGGACCAGGCTCATGGTCCGCTACCCGGATGCCGATAACAAGGCGCACGACCTGGGCTATCACGACGACTCCTTCGCCTACTCCACCCTGCCGGGCCCCGGCTGGCACTTCATGGACCTGATGCGGCAGGCCGGCACCACCGACAAGTGGCGGACCAACACGGTCGCCGGCGAGCTGCGGCCCGAGCTGCAGGGCTGCCTGTTCGACGTTCCGATGGACTGTCCCGGTGACGGGGACAAAAACTTCGACACGAGCGTCGCCCAGACCCATGCGACCTGGCTGCTCAACCACCACGCTTTCAGCCCCGGATACACCGGCGCCGCCTACGACCAGGCGCTGAAGGGCGCGAAGTCGCTGGGCTACGAGTTGCGGGTCACCGCGGTGCGGGCCGAGCAGCGGCGCCGCGGCCTCGACGTCACCGTCCGGATCAGCAACGACGGCGTCGCCCCGTTCTCCTACGACTGGCCCGTTCAGCTGGCCGTGGCCGGCCGGGACGGACGGATCGCGCGGACCTGGACGACGTCCTGGAAGCTGACCGACGTCATGCCCGGCGAGCCGGTCGAGCTCGCCGCGGCCCTGCCGGTCGACGGGCTGCGGAAGGGCGAGTACACGCTGGTCCTGCGGGCCGCCAACCCGCTGCCGAACGGCATGCCGCTGCGCTTCGCCAACGCCGACCAGGACACGACCGTTCCCGGCTGGCTGACCCTCGGGCGCGTCCCGGTGCCCTGACGTCACCACGAAAGGGGTGCGGCTCCGGCCGCACCCCGCTTCGTCACTTCATGCCGGAGAAGTTCATCGACTGCACCAGCCGTTTGCCCAGGAAGACGAGCAGGACGAGCACCGGAATGATGGACAGGACCGATCCGGCCATGAGCCCGGTCCAGTCCGGCGCCCGGTTGGGCGACTGCTGGAGGAACACGCCCAGCCCCACGGTGAGTACCCGGGTGCTCTCGGCCTTTCCCACCAGCAACGGCCACAGATAGTCCTTCCAGCTCCACACGACCGTGGTCAGCCCGATGGTGATCAGTGGACCGCGGCTCATGGGAAGCACGATCTTCCAGAACATCCCCCACCGGCTGATGCCCTCCAGCGTCGCGGCCTCCTCCACGTCCCGGGGAATGGACAGGAAGAACTGGCGCAGGAAGAACACCGCGAACGGCGTCATCAGCAGGCTGGGCAGGACCAGTCCCGGGATGGTGCTCAGGATGTCCAGCTGCTTGACCAGGACGAAGTTCGGCAGGATCGTGAAGATCGGCGGCACCATCAGCGCGGCGATGATGACGCCGAACGCCAGGTCCCTGCCCGGGAAGCGCAGCCGGGCGAAGGCGTAACCCGCCATGGCGCAGCAGAAGGTCTGCACGACGGCGATCAGCCCGCTGTAGACGATCGAGTTCATCGTGTACCGCAGGAAATTGATCCGCGCTCCCGACCCGCCCGCGGCTCTGGCCTCCTCCGCGTCGACCAGGCCCAGCACCCGCGCGAAATTGATCAACGTGGGGTTGTCCGGCCACAGCCCGGTCGAGTCGCGGTAGAGGTCGGCAGCCGGAGTAAGGGCTGTGCGGGCCATCCAGTAGAAGGGGAAGACGGTGAGCACGACCGCGGCGAGGAGGGCGAGCCAGGCGGCCCTTTTGCTGATCTTCATTCCGGAGAACATCCGAAGGCTCCTTAGCCCAGGTCCGAACGCGACGCGCGCAGCATCCGCATCTGCATGGTCGTCAGCACGCCGAGGACGACCACGAGGACCATCGCCACGGCGGCGGCGTATCCCATGTCGAAGTAGGTGAACGCCCGCTGGTAGATGTAGTAGTAGATGACCCGGGTCTCGGGGATGGGCGGCTTGCCGCCGTACACGACCGCGACCGTGTCGAAGATCTGGAACGAGCCGATCAACGACACCACCAGCACCAGCGCCAGGATCGGCCGCAGGAGTGGCAACGTGATCGATCGGAACATACGCCACTCACCCGCGCCGTCGATCGCGGCGCCCTCGTACAGGTGTTGCGGTATCTGCAGCATCCCCGCGTAGAGCAGCAGCGCGGTGTAGCCCGTGTAGGTCCAGCTGTTGACCAGCGCCACCAGGGGCATCGCCCAGCTCGGCGAGTTGAAGGAGAGGGTCGTGTCGAGTCCGGTCAGGCCGATGAGGTGGTTGACGAACCCGAGCTCGGGATCCAGCAGCCACGCCCACAGCAGGCCGATCGTCACGTTCGGCACCAGCCATGGCACCAGCAGCGTCGCGCGCAGGACGACCGACTGGGTCAGCCGGTGCATCAGCGCCGCCAGTCCCAGCGCGACCAGCGTCTGCGAGACGATGTTCACGACCACGTAGTAGCCCGTGACCTTCAGCGCGTTCCAGAACTGCTCGTCGCCGACCAGTTTCTGGTAGTTGTCGGCGCCGACGTACGTCGGATCGTTCAGCAGGCTGTAGTCCGTGAACGAGTACCAGACGCCCCGGACCGTCGGGTAGGCGTAGAAGACCGCGAAACCGACGATCACCGGCAGCAGGAACAACCAGGCGACATGGCGATCGTCCCGCCGTCGCCCCGGTCGGCCGTGGCGGCCGAGAAGCCCTCGACGCTGGTCGGTCCCGGCGTCGAGTCGTGTCTCAACCGCGTGCATGGGCGCTCCTGTCGACAGCCGCTCGCCGGCGTTCCACGGTGCCGGTCGTCGGTAATAATGATGCGAGCTATCGATATTTTGTCAAGGGCTCATCATATCTGCGGTGGCCCGCGGCGACCCGTCCATGTCGTGATCCTCACCAACAGCCTGCGGGTCGCGGCGGAGCTGGAACAGCGCATGGTCAACGCCTCCGAGCGCCGGATCGTCCTGGCGGACTCCACGAAACCGGACCGGATCGGTCTGGCGCCGATCTGCGAGCTCCCCAGGTCAACCTCCTGATCACCGACGCCGCCGCGCCGGCACCGAGCAGGCCCTCATCGCAGCCGGCTACGACCGGCAAGACCTCCCGGGGCGACGGACTCTGTGATCAGGGTCCGTCGCCGTCCACGGGAGAGCCCGCTACCTGGGCGGGGTCAGCACTTGACCGTGAGCGTGGGGCCGGTCAGCGCGGTGCTGCCGACGGTCACCACGCGGAAGGTGTTCTTCTTCATGCTCTTGCACGTCGCGCGGACGTGGAAGGCACCCGTCTGATCGCTGCGCACGGTCCTGCCCGCCAGTCGCTGCCAGTGCGGGATGCCGATGATCTTCGTCTTCTTCTGCAGCTCCATCGTCCACCGGCCGGCCTTGCTGCCCTTGCAGTGGGCCCGGACAGTGCCGTACATGCGCCACTTGCCGCCCTCGTACCTCCCCCAGGGGCGCAGCAGTGTGAGGCAGCGCTTGGACGAGGTCGTCGCCACCGCCGTGCGCGCCTGGGTGGCCTGGGGCTGGGCGTAGCTCCAGTTCTGGGCCGCGGGGGCGGTCACGGCCGTCGTGGCCGGGGCCGTCTGCGCCGTCGCCGAGCCGGGTGCGATGAGCAGTGCGGACGCCGCGCCGGCGGCGCCCATGAGAGTGATGAGCCGCGTGCTGACCGAAGCCATGAGATCGTCCCTTTCTCCGTCGGTGTGCCTTGCGAGAAGGACGGTAGGCCCGCGGTTGTTGAGGATCCGTTGAGAATGTGTCAGGCGCCTTCCGTACGCCGGCGGCTGGGTCACCGATGCGAGTTCTGTCCGGTGCTCGACACACCGCCCCCGTCGTGGCGATCATCGTCCTGACGGCAACGGCCTGACCCCGAAGGGAATGACAGCCGATGAGCGTTCTCAAGGACCGGGTGGCACTGGTGACCGGCAGCTCCCGAGGGATCGGCGCAGCCATCGCGACCACCTTCGCCCGGGCCGGCGCCCGTGTCGTGTTGCACGGCCGGGACGAGGCCGCGCTCGCTGCGGTCCAGGCACGCATTGACGACCTCGGCGGGGAGGCCGCCAGCGTGACCGGAGACGTCACCGTCGCCGACGACCTCGCCCGCATCCGCGGGCAGATCCTCGACCGGTACGGCCCCGTCGACGTGCTGGTCGCCAACGCCGGCAGCTCGGACAGCCGCCCCACGCCCATCGAGGACATCACGGAGGAGAGCTGGCGGGCCGACATCGACCGGAACCTGACCGGCACCTTCCTGACCGTCAAGTGTTTCCTGCCGGACATGAAGCAGCGCCGGAGCGGCAACATCATCACCCTGTCCTCGGCGGCCGGGCGCAAGCCGAGCGAACGGACGATCGTCGCGTACGCCGCGGCGAAGGCCGGTGTGCAGATCTTCACCCAGGATCTGGCCGCCCAGGTGGGCCCGTACGGCATCCGCGCCAACTGCCTCGCCCCGGAGACGATCCTCACCGAGACGAACGAGCAGTGGATCCCGACCGACGTTCAGCGCACGCTGGCCGAGTCGCACCCGCTGCGGCGGCTCGGCACACCCGAAGACGTCGCACGGGCCGCGCTCTTCCTCGCATCCGACGACGCCGGCTGGATCACCGGCGTCATCGTCGACATCGCCGGTGGCGCGGTGCTGGCGTGACCCGTGAGCCAGGCACCGTTGTGTGCCATCGCCATGGTCACCGGGTACGCCGGGCGAGCAGGGCCAGCAGGCCGATCATGACGAGCCCGAGCGCGGCCAGCGACACGCGGTCGATGACGTTCTCGCCGTTGGCGATCAGCCCGAACACCGTGTGCGCCACGAGCGCCCCACCGGCCAGCGCGAGGCTGTGCCGGTCGCCCCACCCGCCGTGCGCCGTCCACCGGCGCAGCAGCACCCCTGCCACCACCGCCAGCAGCGCCGCCGCCACCATCGGGACCACCACCCAGCCCCCTTCGGTGAAGGCCGGATGCCGGGCGCCGCCGAAGGGGAACAGCAGCGCGAGATATCCGAACGCCACCACCCCGGCCAGGCACGCGACGACCGGCGGCGTCGGAACCGTCCTGGGCGCGGCGGCCGGCGGGCGGGGGACGAACCGCAGCGCGAGCACCGCGAGCACCGCGATCACCAGCACGAACGCCGCCAGCGCCGCCGGCGGCGCCTGGTAGCCGGGGTCGATGAAGGCCGTCGTCCACCGCAGCAGCAGAGCGCCCAGCACGAACACCACTCCCGCCACGACCAGCCCGGTCCGCCCCAGATACGGGCGATGACGAAGATCCGGGACGATGAGATCCACCAGCAGGATCGGCAGCGCCACGCTGAAGACCGCGTGGTAGGGGATGTTCAGCTCGGTGTAGGCGCTGTTGAGGCCGAGGATCCTGGGCGCCCAGCCGGCCACGCCGTAGATCGTCGGGCTGGTGAGCGCCTGCAGCGCCAGCCCTTCCTCCACGATCCCGTACGCCGCCCCGAGCAGCAGGATGGCGGGCCAGCCCCGGCCGGTACGGCGTACCAGCTCGCGGATCAGTACGGTGCCGGCGCCGTAGATCGGCGTCCACAGCAGCAGCAGCCACGCCTGGCGGAGGGGCGGATTGCCGAGCGTGAGCTCGGCGACGACCGGGGTGAGCCCGGCCAGCAGAAGCGCGGCCCACCGGCCGCGTGCTCGTGAGGTGACCATGCGCCCACGGTCTCCCGCGGCGGGCGCGGCGCGCTGCTGCCGCCAGGCCGCTCCGTGGCCCCTTCGGTCGCTTCCGGAGGGTGACTTTGGTTGCCATGGCGGGGCGGCGATGGTGACCTTGGTTGCTTACCAGGCGGAAGGCCGGCGGATACGATCTGCGGTTGTGTTCGCAGGACAGGGCCCGGGGACGGGCGGGCAGCCGGGTCCGGGGAGATCGCGGCGTGACTGGGCGGCCGGGGCCGGCGGCATCGTGCTCGCCATGGCCGGGGCCGGCGCGGTGGTCTGGGGGGATCTGGTCCCGGGGACGCCCGGCTGGTACCTGTGGGCCGACGTGGCCGGCGGGGCCCTGGCGTGCGCGGGGCTGTGGTGGTGCCGGCGGTGGCCGGTGGCCGCCTCGCTGGCCGTCATCGCGCTGTCCGTCCCGGCCGCGGCGGCGTCGGTGGCCGCGGGGATCGCCACGCTCGTCGCGGCGCTGTACCGGCGGCCGCCCGCGGCCGTCGCGGTGGGGATGGCGTGGGTGGCGGCGACACTGGTCAGGTTCGCCTGGCGGCCGCCCGGGCTGGCGCCGTACCCGGTGTGGGCGCTGGTCGGCGTACTGTTCGGCGGGGCGATCACCGGCTGGGGCATCCTGGCCAGGACCCGGCGGGAGCTGCTGGCGTCACTGGCGGAACGGGCCCGCCGCGCCGAGGCCGACCAGCGGCTGCGCGCGGAGGAGGCCCGCCGCGCCGAACGCCTCGGCATCGCCCGCGAGATGCACGACGTGCTCGCCCACCGGCTGTCGTTGCTGGCGGTGCACGCCGGAGCGCTGGAGTTCAACGCCGCCGCCAGGCCGGACGAGGTCGCCGAGGCGGCCGGGGTGATCCGGACCAGCGCCCACCACGCCCTGCAGGAGCTGCGCGCGGTCATCTCCGTGCTGCGCCGGAGCCCGTCGGCCGAGCTTCCGCTGACCGGGCTCGCGCCGCTGGTGGAGGAGTCGCGGCGGGCCGGGATGCGCATCGAGCTGCACGAGCACGACGTACGCTTCGCCGATCTGCCGGAGACGATCCGGCGCACCGCGTACCGCGTCGTACAGGAGGGGATGACCAACGCGCGCAAGCACGCGCCCGGCCGGCCCGTCACCGTCGAGGTCTCCGGCGCGGCCGGCGGCGAGCTGACGGTCGAGGTGCGCAACCCGCTGCCCGCCGGGCGGCAGGCGGCGGGGCTGGCCACGACCGGGGCCGGAGCCGGGCTGGCCGGGCTGGAGGAACGGGTCTCGCTGGCGGGCGGGCGCCTGGAGCGCGAACACACCGATGGGGGCGGGTTCCGGCTGGCGGCGCGGCTACCATGGCCACGTGAGCGGCCCCATGAGTGAGCCGGTGAGCGGGTCCGCGGATGCGCCCGTGGGTGAGGGTGCGGGTGCGCCCGCCAGCGGGACCGGGAGTGCGTCCGGCGCGATCCGGGTGCTCATCGTCGACGACGACGCGCTCGTCCGCGCGGGGCTGACGTTGATGCTCAGGGGGGCGCCCGCCCTCCAGGTGGTGGGCGCGGTGGCCGACGGCGCGCAGGTCCAGGCCGCGGTCGGCGAGCACTCCCCCGACGTGGTGCTGATGGACATCCGGATGGCCGGCGTCGACGGCATCGACGCGACCCGCAGGCTGCGCGCGCGCCGGGACGCGCCGGAGGTCATCATCCTGACCACGTTCGACGCCGACGAGCACGTGTTCCGGGCGCTGCGCGCGGGTGCCAGCGGGTTCCTGCTGAAGGACACGCCGCCCGAGGGGATCGTCGAGGCGATCCGGCGCGTCGCGGCCGGCGAGCCCAGCCTGTCGCCGAGCGTCACCCGGCGGCTGATCGCCCACCTGCTGCCGGAGGAGGACGACCGGCGGCGGGCCGACGCCCGGCGGGTGCTGTCGGCACTCAGCGACCGTGAGCGGGAGGTGGCGCTCGCGGTCGGGCAGGGCAAGGCCAACGCCGTCATCGCCGGCGAGCTGCACATGAGCGTGGGCACGGTCAAGGGCTATATCTCCCGCATCCTCACCAAGGCGGGCCTGGACAACCGGGTCCAACTGGCCCTGGTCGTCCACGACGCCTCCTGAGGCCGAGGAGTCCCGAAGCCGGGTGTGGCGGGAGAGGCGGGCCGCGTCCGCCGCCGTCGGAGGAAGAACCCGGATGGAGCCTGCCGGTCCCCGCCAGGACCTGACGACCGGCCGGACCCGCCTCGGTCAGACGGCCGCGCCCGGGCCCGGCAGCGGGTCGACGTCGCCGGCGTGCATCGGCTCGCCGCAGTGGGCGCAGCGCAGGTCGACATGGCTGATCTCCCCGCACGCATGATGGCGGTAGAGCACCGGCGGGCCGGCCTCACCCGACAGCCACCGGTCTCCCCAGCGGGTCATGACCATGAGCAGGTCGACCAGCTCGGCACCCTTGGCAGTCAGGTGGTATTCGTGACGCGGCCGATTGTCGTAGGGACGGCGTTCGAGCACGCCCTGGTCGACGAGGTGGTTGAGCCGCTCGGTCAGCACCTTGCGGGAGATCCCGAGGTCGGCCTGGAGCTCGTCGAACCGGCTCACCCCCACCCACACATCACGCAGGATCAGCGGCGACCAGGGCTCCCCGATCACGTCGAGGGTGCGCGCGATGGAGCAGGCCATCTCCCCGAACTTCGTGCGTTGCATGGGATCAGTCTAGCAAGCGGGGTTCCCTCAAGGAACTTGGGGTGTTACGGTAATGGAGTCTCTTCAAGGAACCCAAAAAGGAGTCGCCACGATGAGCAAGGTCTTCAGCGCGCACGCGGTGTCGGTCGACGGATACATCACCGGGCGCGACCCGGGCGCCGGGCGCGGGCTCGGCGACGCGCCGATGCTGTTCGACTGGTACTTCGCCGGCGACACGCCCAGTCAGGTGTTCGACGGGTTCAGGCTCAGCGCGCCCAGTGCCCGGGTCTTCGACACCCACGCCGGACGCGTGGGCGCGGTCGTGGCAGGACGCAACACCTACGAGGACTCCGACCATTTCGGCGGCGGCAGCCCGCACCCGACGGCCCCGCTGTTCGTCCTCAGCCACCGGCCCGCGCCCCAGATCAGCCAGTCGCAGACGCTCGTCACCACCGGCATCGAGGACGCGGTCGCGGCGGCACGCGCGGCCGCCGGGGGCAAGGACGTCGGCCTGATGGGCGGCGGCGTGCTGGCCTCCGCGCTGGCGGCGGACCTCGTCGATGAGGTGATCCTGCACCAGGTGCCCGTCCTGCTGGGCGGCGGTCGCAGCTACTTCCGGGACCTCCCGAAGCACGTGCACCTCCGCCTGCTGGAGGTCGTCCCGGCCCCTGGTGTCACCCACCTCCGCTACGAGGTGGCCCGATGATCCTCGTACCGGAGGGCTGGGCATGATCGGCGCCCACACCCCCCCGGACCGTCCTGGTCGCCGTGGAATCCCCCGACATCACCCGGCTCACCCACGACACCGGCTTCGCGCCGGCCTTCGACATCGCCAAGACGGTCGCCGACCACGTCGCGTGGCGCGCCGAGAACCCCCGCTGAAGGAGTCCACCCATGCTTCACCCCGACGTGCGCCGTGTACTCGATGGCGCTTCGATCGCGCACCTCGCCACCGTCCTCCCGGACGGCTCGCCGCACTCCACTCCCGTCTACGTCGGCACCCACGGCGACCGGATCGTCTTCTTCACCGGCCCGGGCATGCGCAAAGCGCGCAACCTGCGCCGCGACCCCCGGATGGCGCTGTCCATCGCGCCCGTCGACAACCCCTTCGAGCCCGTGGTCGTCCGCGGTAAGGCCGTCGAATGGATCGAGGGCGACGCGGCCTGGGAGATCATCGACCGGCTGGCCACGAAGTACACCGGTACGCCCTATCCCCGAGGACAAGAGCGCATCGTGGTCGTGATCGAGCCCGAGCGGCAGACCGTCGGTGTCGGCTGAGCAGCTCAGCATGGACGCGTCGCCGATTGAAGGTTCATCGCGATACGAGCGGCATTTTCCGCGAAAAGTCTCCACCGAAGGTTCAACGATACCGTTGAAGGCATGGACATCAAGGACACGGCGCTTCCGCTCGATGGCGCGGGCGTCTCGGCGTTCCTCCGCTCGCTGCCCGCCAAGCCCCTGCTGCTCGGCCTGGGCGAGGCCAGGCACTTCGTGGACGAGCTGGGCGAGCTGCGCAACGGCATCTTCCGGCATCTGGTCGAGCACGAGGGCTACCGGTCGTTCGCGATCGAGAGCGACTGCCTCATGGGGCTCGTGGTGGACGACTACGTCACGACGGGCGCCGGCACGCTCGACGACGCCATGGAACGCGGCTTCAGCCACGGCTTCGGCGCCTCGCCGGCCAATCGCGACCTCGTACGCTGGATGCGCGCGTACAACGAGGAGCATGACGAAAAGCTCCGGTTCTTCGGGTTCGACGGCCCTCTGGAGTACTGGGCGGCCAGTCCGCGCCAGGCGCTCACCGCCCTCCACGCCCTCCTCGACGGCCCACTCCCCCACACTGTGGTGACCAGGGAAACGCTCGACACGCTGCTGGGCCCGGACGACCGGTGGGAGAACGAGGCCACGGCCGTGGATCCGTCCCGGTCGATCGGCCAGTCCGCCGACGCCCAGCGGCTACGGGTGATCGCCGACGACCTGGTGGCGCTGCTCGAGACGCAGGCGCCGCAGCTGAGCGCGGAGGACAGGGAGCGGGCGGCACTGTACGGGCGCACCGCCACCGGCCTGCTCCGCTACCACTACTGGATGGCAGACGCGTCCCCGGAGCGGTGGACCCGGCTGTCGGCCCTGCGGGACGCGATGATGGCCGCCAACCTGCGTGCCGTCGCCGAGCACGGCCCGGCCCTGGTCTTCTCCGCCAACCTCCACCTGCAGCGGAACAAGAGCCTCATGTCCTTCGGCGACCAGGCTCTGGAGTGGTGGAGCGCGGGGGCGATCACCGGGGCGCACCTGGGTGACCGGTACGTCTTCCTGGCCTCCGCCTTCGGCACGGCCGGCGACGACATCCCGCCCCCGGACACCATCGAGGGCATCCTGTCCACGCTCCCGTGGGACCACTCTCTCGTCGACGCCCGCCGCCTGGCCGAAGCCCTCACGACGCCCGCCGTCCCCCGTGTCTCCCGCGATTTCGCCTATTTCCCGCTGGACCCGGCCCAGCTTGACCTGATCGACGGCGTCGTCTTCCTCAAGCAGGCGGTCAGGCTGGGGCGGCTGGGTTGACAGGCACGGCTTGAGCTGGGGTTGATCATCTCTTGCAAGGAGCGAATGCCTGCTCTTCGAGGAGTGTGCTCGCGCCGCTGCGTGGCGGCGACGCGAGCATCGCACTTATCTGATCGGCGTCTCAGAGGACGAGAACGCGCACCCCGCTGTTCCATATCCATATGACCCTGTACGGGGAGATCCAGCTGCGCACCGATCGGCGCCTTGATCTCATCGGGCTGCCGACGCCGCGACGCGATGTTGACTTAAAGTGATGGAGTAGATACTTTGCGTTTCCATGACTGTGCTTCAAGGCCTCAAATACCGGCAGTGGTTCAGGGGCGCTGACGTCGACGGGGACGGATTCATCACTCAGCGGGACGTCCGGCTGATGAGCGAGCGTTACATCGCCGCTCGTGGCGCCGCAGCGGACGCCGCAACCGCCCATCGGCTCACCGAGGGGATGGACGCGTTCTGGTCGAATGTGATCGCGCCGATGGATCAGGATGGCGACGGGAAGGTCGATCTGCGGGAGATGACCGAAGGGTTCCGGCGGGTCCTGACCGATCCCGCGCTGTACCCGCAGCAGATCGAGCGGGTGACCGACTGCTTTCTCGACCTCAGTGATCTCGACGCGGACGGCAAGATCGACCAGGTGGAGTTCCGGCAGATCTTCGCGTCGGTCGCCGACGTTCCCAGCGAGGACTGCGCAGCGGTCTTCGCCGCGCTGGACCTGGACGGCTCGGGCAAGTTGGACCGCGCCGAGTTCCACAAGGCGGTCGCGGAGTTCTTCTACGGCGACGACCCCGATGCCCCCGCCAACCACCTGTTCGGCAGGCTCGCCGAGTGACAGCACGCACCCGCCACACCGGCAGGGGGGCCGTTTCACGATCGCACCAAAGGGCCGCGATTCGGCAGGGAGGGATGTGCGGCCCGTGGAGGGCGGCCCCCTGGAGCGGAACGCCGGCAAGGTCGTGGTCCGAAGTCGAAGTCATTCGGGAGCCCCGGCCTCTACCTGTGCGCGAAGGGGCTATCCGCCGAGAGACGGTGCTGTGGGAGCGCTCTTCGAGCGTCGACTTCACGCCTATAGTCCGAAGACAGGGTGTATCCAGGATCCCGGTATTTACTTCACAAGCCCTCCAACAGCCGAACATGATCCGCGAATCACGCCGGCGTAAGCGACCGGGCCTCTTCGCAGCACCTCACCGCAACGTAAGCAACCGCTGGCTGCAATCAGCGGAAACTTCGGAGACGGAGTTGATGCATGGTGGAACAGCGCATGTCGGTTGCGACGCACTGGGGGAGTTACATCGCCGTAGTCGATTCCGGCCGGCTGGTGCGCATCGAGCCGAGGCACGATGATCCCAGTCCATCGCCCATCGGCCCCGGAATGGTGGCGGCCGCCGACGACAGCGCTCGCGTGCTACGGCCCGCGGTGCGCAAGGGCTGGCTGAACGGCGAGCCGCGCGCCCACGACACGGCCAGAGGCCGGGGCGCCTTCGTGGAGGTGAGCTGGGACCACGCGATCACTTTGGTGAGTGATGAACTCCGTCGCGTTCGTTCCCAGCACGGGGACAGCGCGGTGTTCGGCGGATCCTACGGCTGGGCGAGCGCGGGCAGGTTCCACCACGCGCAGGGTCAACTGCACCGGTTCCTGGCACTGGGCGGCGGATACACCGACTCTCGCAACACCTACAGCACCGCGGCTCTGGAGGTCATCCTCCCCCATGTGATCGGCGGCCATCCATGGAGCTACCAGTCCCGGATGCCGATGTGGGACGAGATAGCCGACAGCTGCGAGCTGGTGGTGGCGTTCGGAGGGCTGGCCCTGAAGAACAGCCAGATCAACCCTGGTGGGCTGGCCAGACACCAGACGCTGAACCTGCAACGCCGGTGTCGTGAGGCTGGGGTGCGGTTCGTGAACATCAGCCCCATCCGCAGCGACACCGCCGACTTCCTCGACGCCGAGTGGCTGCCCGTCATCCCCAACACCGACACCGCCGCGATGCTCGGCGTCGCCCACACGATGCTGGTCAACGGGTGGCACGATGAGGACTTCCTTCGCCGGTGCTGCGTCGGGTTCGACCGCTTCGCCTCCTACCTGGTCGGCGAGCTCGACGGCGTTCGGAAGGACGCCGCCTGGGCGGCGAAGATCACGGGCATCGGTCGCGACGCGATCACCGACCTCGCTCGCCGCCTTACCACCCGACGTTCTCTCATCATGGTCAACTACGCGGTGCAACGAGCGGACCACGGCGAACAGCCGATCTGGATGTCCGTCGTGCTGGCCGCCATGGCGGGCTCGATGGGCCGGGCCGGCTGCGGCTGGGGTGCAGGTTACGCGACGATGGACGCGACCGGCGTCGCCCCGGACCGCGCCTTCGTGGCGACGATACCCGAGGTTCCCAACCCCGTTGCGGGCTTCATCCCTGTGGCGAGGATCGCCGATACCCTGCTGCACCCAGGTGAGATCATCGACTACGACGGCCAACGCCTGACGTTGCCCGACCTTCGCCTGATCTACTGGTGCGGAGGGAACCCGTTCCACCACCACCAAGATCTCCACCGGCTGACCCGCGCCTGGCAAGCCCCCGACACGGTGGTCGTTCACGAAGCCTGGTGGAACACCACCGCCAAGTTCGCCGACATCGTCCTGCCCGTCGCCACCAGCTTGGAACGCGACGACTTCGCCGCCGGATTTTCAGACCCCCACCTCGTCGCGATGCCGAAAGTCCGCGAGCCGGCGGGCGAGTCGCGCACCGACCACCAGATCTTCGCCGCTTTGGCCTCCCGGCTCGGATACGAGCAGGAGTTCACGGAAGCACGCTCGGAGATCGAATGGGTCCGGCACCTTTACGAGCAGACGAGGGCCAAGCTCGGCGGCAACGCCGCCTTGCCGGGCTTCGAGGACTTCTGGCGAAACACCACCGCAGAGCTGCCCGCGCTGACCGGACCGTTTCCCGGCAGTTTCGAAGCCCTCCGCTCAGATCCGCAGCGTCACCCCCTGCTGACACCGTCGGGCCGAATCGAGATCTTCTCCGAGGAGATCGACTCATTCGGCTACGACGACTGCGCCGGCCATCCCCAGTGGTTCGAACCGGTGGAATGGCTTCGCGCCGATCTGTCGGGCCGATTCCCGCTGCACCTGATCTCGAATCAACCCGCCTCACGCCTGCACAGCCAATACGACAACGGCGGCCACAGCCTCAGTTCCAAAATCCGCGGCCGTGAGCCCGTGACGATCAATCCGTCGGACGCCGCGTCACGCGGCATCGAGAGCGGCGTGATCGTGCGCATCTACAACGACCGGGGGAGCTGCCTCGCGGGCGCGATCCTCTCCGACGACGTCATGCCGGGCGTCGTCCAACTGTCCACCGGGGCGTGGTGGGATCCGGTCCAGCCAGGCACCAGCGGAACGCTGGATCGTCACAGCAACCCGAACGTTCTCACGGCGGACCGACCCTGCTCGCGCCTGTCACAAGGACCGAGTGCTCTCAGCGCGCTGGTCGACATCGAGCGCTATGACGCCCCCGTGCCCGGCATGCTCGCCTACTCACCACCCGGGCTCGAACCGTGACGCACGGGAGCTGTTCCCCGACGACTTCCACGACTTTGCGAACAAGCTCGGCTACCTGTGCTTCGTCGGCGAGGTACCACCGCCGGCTGCGGGCTCGCAGGACCAGCCGGCCCGAACCGCACATCCGGTAGCCGCCCACCTGTCAGGCGGCCACCGCGCCACGTCACGCGGCCGGCAAGGCCCGCGACGCGCCGTCGCCCCTCGGCGTCACTGTACGTCGTCATGCCCAGACGGGGCCACACCGCTGCTAATACGAATTACCCAGTGATTATCTCTTGACGTCCCGTTATGCCCGGTCGCAGAATGACCGAACTAATACGCATTACCGACACGGCGGGTGATACGCACTGTGACTGCTTCGGGGCGGCGGCTGACGCAGCAGGACATCGCGCGCATGGCTGGAGTGAGCCAGACGACGGTGTCCCTGGTGCTCAACGGAAGGGCCGAGGGCGAGGTGCGGATCTCGCCCGAAACCCGCGATCGGGTGCTTCAGGTGATCAGGGAGACCGGGTACGTGGCCGACCCCGCCGCGCGCCGGCTCGTCGAACGGCGCAACCGCATCTACGGCGTGTTCACCTACGAGGCCGTCTTCCCCGCGGAGAGCGCCGACTTCTATCACCCGTTCCTCGTCGGGATCGAGGAGTGCGTGGAGGAGGCGGGCTGCGACCTTCTGCTGTTCACCAGCGCCAAGGCGGAGCAGGGCGAGCGGCGGCGGATCTTCAGCGCGGAGAGCCGGATCCGGCTGGCCGACGGCTGCGTCCTGCTCGGCCGGACGATCGACCGCGAAGATCTGTCCAGGCTGCTGTCGGAGGGCATTCCGTTCGTCTCGGTCGGCCGCCGCGACGACGCGGGCGGGCCGGTGCCGTACGTCGGCGCGGACTATCCGCCGGCGGTGCGCGCGCTGGTCGAGCGGGCCGCGGCGCTCGGGCACCGGCGGATGGCCTATGTCGGAGCGGGGTCGGGCCCGGAGTCCTACGCCGACCGGCTGCGCGGTTTCACCGAAGGCGTGGCCGCGACGGGTGTCGAAGGGCTGCACCTGACCGCCGCGGACGGGCTGTTCGACTGTGGCGCGAGCGTGGTGTTCGCCGAGGAGCTGGCCGACGGCGTGGCCATCGCCGAGGCCGCCAAGGCCCGCGGGCTGGACGTGCCGCGCGACCTGTCCATCCTCGCGCTGGGCGCGCCGACCAGGCCGGTCTCGACCGACATCGACTTCGCCGGGTTCCGCATTCCCCGGCGCGAGATGGGCCGCAGGGCCGTCGAGCTGCTCACCCAGGTGCTGGAACGCGGCGGCATCCCCCAGGAACTGCTGGTGTGCGAGCTGGTCGAGGGATCGACGCTGGCACCCGTACATGAGGAGAGGTAATCCCCCACGTGGTTGAGATATCGGCAGACGCGCTCGTCGTCGGCGGCGGGCTGGGCGGCGTGGCCGCCGCGCTGGCCCTGCTGCGGGCCGGGCGATCGGTGGTGCTCACCGAGGAGTACGACTGGCTGGGCGGCCAGCTCACCAGCCAGGCGGTGCCGCCGGACGAGCACACCTGGGTGGAGCGGTTCGGCGTCACGGCGAGCTACCGCGCGCTGCGCGACGGCATCCGGCGCTACTACCGCGACCACTACCCGCTGACCGAGCGGGCGCGGGCGTGGCCGGAGCTGAACCCGGGCGCCGGGCACGTCAGCAAGTTGTGTCACGAGCCCCGGGTCGCGGTCGCGGTCATCGAGGCCATGCTGGCCCCGTACCGGGGGTCGGGCAGGCTGCGCGTGCTCCAGCCGTACCGGCCGGTCGGGGCCGAGGTGGACGGCGACCGCGTCACGGCCGTGCGGCTCGCGCACCGCGACGGGGGCGACGAGATCACCGCGGTGGCGCCGTACGTGCTGGACGCCACCGAGACCGGCGAGCTGCTGCCGCTGGCCGGGGCCGAGTACGTGACCGGGTTCGAGGCCCAGGACGACACGGGCGAGCCGAGCGCCCCGGCGACGGCGCAGCCGATGAACATGCAGGCCGTGTCCGTGTGCTTCGCGATCGACCACGTGGACGGCGACCACACCGTCGACAGGCCCGCCTCGTACGACTTCTGGCGCGCCTACCAGCCGCCCTTCTGGGGCGACCGGCTGCTGTCGTGGCGCTGCCCGAGCCCGCGGACGCTGGAGATCATGGAGCGTTCCTTCACCCCGAACCCGGGTGACGACCCCCGCCTGGTGCAGGCCGACCAGCGGGTCAACCCGGGCGACGGCAACCTGTGGACGTTCCGCAGGATCGCCGCCCGTGACAACTTCCGGCCCGGCGCGTACGACAGCGACATCACGCTGGTCAACTGGCCGATGATCGACTACCTGGAGGGGCCGGTCATCGACGTGCCGGACGCCGATCGGCACCTGGCGGCGGCCCGTGAGCTGTCGATGTCGGCGCTGTACTGGCTGCAGACCGAGGCCCCCCGCCACGACGGCGGCACCGGCTACCCGGGCCTGCGGCTGCGCGGCGACGTCACCGGCGGCGCCGACGGGCTCGCCCAGGCCCCCTACATCCGCGAGTCCCGGCGCGTCCGGGCCCTGACCACCGTCACCGAGCAGGACCTGTCCGTGGCGGTACGCGGCGACAAGGGCGCCGTCTCCTATCACGACTCCGTGGGCGTGGGCATGTACCGCATCGACCTGCACCCGTCGACCGGCGGCGACAACTACATCGACGTCGCCTGCTCCCCGTTCGAGATCCCTCTCGGGGCGCTGATCCCGCAGCGGATGAGCAACCTGCTGCCCGCCTGCAAGAACATCGGCACCACCCACATCACCAACGGCGCCTACCGCCTGCACCCGGTGGAGTGGAACGTCGGCGAGGCGGCCGGCGCGCTCGCCGCCTTCTGCCTGGACCGCGCCACCACGCCGCACGCCGTGCACGCGGACGGCCGGCTCCTGGCCGACTACCAGGACCGGCTGGTCCGCGACGGCGTGGAGCTGCGCTGGCCCGACGTCACCGGCTACTGACGCCAGAAGGAGAACCCCCATGAAAGCACCCGGGAAGCTGGCGGCCCTCACGCTGACCGCCCTGCTCACGGTCACCGCCTGCGGCGGCGGCGACGCCGCGCCGGCCGCGCAGGGCCCGCAGCCGCTGCGCATGTCGATCTGGACCTCCAACGAGGCCCACCTGAAGCTGTTCAAGGAGATCGCCGCCGAGTACCGCAAGTCCCACCCGCAGGTCGGCGAGATCACCTTCGACCCGATCCCGTTCGAGAACTACACCACCACGCTGACCACGCAGATCGCCGGCGGCAACGCCCCCGACCTGGCATGGATCCTCGAGAACTCCGCCCCCGACTTCGTCGGATCCGGCGCCCTCGCCCCGCTCAAGGGCAAGGTCGAGAACGCCGGCGAGCTGGTCCCCTCCGCCACCCGGCTGTGGGAGCGCGACGGCGAGCTGTACGCCTACCCGTTCTCCACCTCGCCCTTCGGCGTCTTCGTCAACACCGACCTGGTCAAGGCCGCGGGCCAGAAGACGCCGCGCGAGCTGATCAAGGCCGGCCAGTGGGACTGGGAGCACGCCAACGAGATCAACAAGGCCGTGGCGGCGAAGGGCAAGAACGGCCTGACCATCCTCAACTTCGACTACAAGGCCTGGGACAACCTCGCCACCGTCTGGCAGGGCTGGGGCGCCAAGGCGTGGAGCGACGACGGCGGCACCTGCCAGTTCAACGCTCCCGAGATGGTCGAAGCCATGACCTTCATGCACAAGGCGATCTTCACCGACAAGTCCATGCCGGGGCCGGGCACCACCGTCGACTTCTTCTCCGGCGACACCACGATGGCCGTCGCCCAGATCTCCCGCGCCGCCATGCTGAAGGACGCGACGTTCACGTGGGACCTGGTGCCGCTGCCCGCCGGGCCCAAGGGCGAGTACGCGGTCATCGGCCAGGCCGGGATCGGTGTGCTGAAGAAGTCGCCGAGGGCCGAGCAGGCCACCGACTTCCTCGCCTACTTCACCAACGCGGCCAACTCGGCCAAGCTCGCCGCGTACTTCCCGCCCGCGCGTGGCTCGCTGCTGACCGCCGACACCATGGCCAAGACCAGCCCCATGCTGAACGGCGACCAGCTCCAGAAAGTGGTGATCGACGGCATCCAGAAGGGCGTGGTCAAGCCCAGCCACACGGGACAGGCCGAGCTCGCTCAGACCGCCAGGGCCGCACTCGACCCGCTGTGGAAGCCGGACGCCGACGTCAAGGCGGTGCTGGACGGCGTGTGCGCGAAGATCCAGCCGCTGCTGGGCGGATGAGGTGGCGGTGACGGATCTCGGCAACCGGGTGGCGGAGCGCGCCGCCGCCCGGCCCCGCCACTTCTGGACCATCCCCCGGCGCGACGCCCTCGTCGGCTACCTGCTGATCTCGCCGCAGCTCGCCGGGAGCGCGCTGTTCGTCCTGCTGCCGCTCGGCCTGGTCGGCTACTACAGCCTCCAGGAGTGGAACGTGCTGGCGGGCACGTTCGAGTTCGTCGGCGGCGACAACTACGCCAAGCTGCTCGCCGACCCGAAGATGGGGCAGGTGCTGACCAGCACCGCGCTGTTCTCGGTCGGCCTGGTCGTGCTCAACCTCGCCCTCGCCCTCGCCCTGGCCATCCTGCTGAACCAGCGGCTGCGCGGCACCACGTTCTTCCGGACGGTGTTCTTCTCGCCGGTGCTGGTGTCGCTGGTCGCCTGGACCATCGTCTGGCAGTTCCTGCTCCAGCAGGACGGCGGCGTCAACGGCCTGCTCGGCGTGGCGGGCGTGGACGGACCCAACTGGCTGCGCGGCGAGAGCACCGCCCTGCTGTCGGTCGTCGTCGTCCAGGTCGTCAAGAACGTGGGGCTCAACATGGTGCTGTTCCTGGCCGCGCTCCAGGGCGTGCCGCGCCAGCTGTACGAGGCGGCGCAGCTCGACGGCGCCGGCGCCTGGACCCGGTTCCGGCGCGTCACGGTGCCCCTGATCAGCCCGACGATCCTGCTCACCTCGATCATCACCGTGGTCGGGTCACTGCAGGTGTTCGCCCAGATCGCCGTGCTCACCCAGGGCGGGCCCGGTATGTCCACCACCGTCCTCGTCTACTACCTGTACCAGCAGGCCTTCCAGTTCCGGCACCTCGGCTACGGCGCCACCCTGTCGGTCCTGCTGTTCGTGATCGTCGCGGCGCTGACGTTGCTGCAGTGGCGGCTGCGCCGGAAGTGGGTCTTCCATGAGTCGTAGGGTCAAGCTCGCGTTGTACGCGCTGCTGTGCGTGTTGTGCGTGCCGTTCGTCTTCCCGACCTGGTGGATGGTCACCTCGTCGGTGAAGCCGATCAGCGACATCTTCGCCTTCCCGCCCGCGCTGGTGCCCTCCAGGTTCGACTTCTCCACCTACGGCAGGGTCTTCGAGCTGCAGCCGTTCGGGCAGCAGTACCTCAACAGCCTCTACATCGCCGCGGTGGTGACCGTCGGCACGATGGCGGTGGCCGCGATGGCCGGCTACGCCTTCGCCCGCATCCGTTTCCCCGGCCAGAACGCGCTCTTCCTGGTCGTGCTCGTCGGCCTGCTGATCCCCAGCGAGGTGACGATCGTCCCGCTGTTCCAGATGTTCCACACGGCGGGGATGACCGACACGCACTGGCCGCTGATCCTGGTGCCGATCCTGGGCGCGCCCAGCGTGCTGGCGACGTTCATCATGCGGCAGTTCTTCATCACGCTGCCCGGCGAGCTGGAGGAGGCCGCCAGGGTCGACGGGCTCGGCCGCTTCGGCACCTTCTGCCGGGTGGCGTTGCCGCTGGCCAGGCCGGCGCTCGGCGCCGTCGCCATCTTCACGTTCCTGCACTCGTGGAACCTCTACCTCGAACCGATCGTGTTCCTGTCGACCCCGTCGAAGTTCACCCTGCCGCAGGCGCTCACCCAGTTCGTCGACGCCTACGGCTCGCCCCTGTGGAACGTGCAGCTGTCCGCCGCCACGATGACCGCCCTGCCCATCCTGGTCGTCTTCGTCCTGGCCCAGCGGCAGTTCATCGAGGGGCTCGCGCACACCGGTCTGAAAGGCTGACCATGCTCTCCCGCCGCACCTTGCTCCGCGCCACCGCCCTGCTCCCGGTGGCCGCCCCCGTGCTCGTCCCCGGCGCCGCATCGGCCGAAGTCCCCGACCTTCCGCCGCTGACCATCCTGAACCGTGCCTCGTTCGTCCCCCACGAGCAGCGCTTCGCGCCGTACCTGGCCACCCTCTCGCCCATGGTCAACGACATGGCCGACAGCGGCTTCTTCGCCGGCGGCTGGTGGCGTTCGCCGGCGGCGTCGTTCAACGCCCGCGTGCAGGAGCACGTCTTCACGCTGGCCTGGTTCCACGCCAACGCCCGCCCGTGGAACCCGTACGCCGGGGACGCGCGCCTGCTGGCCGCGCTCGACGCGGCGCTCGGCCACTACCTGTCGCTTCAGCACCCCGACGGTTCCTTCCCCGAGTACAACCGCAACGAGCACGGCCTGGCGCCCACCGGGTTCGGCCTCGGCTACCTGGCCAAGACGCTGCAGATCCTGCGCGCGTCCGGGGCGTTGCCCGCCAGGCAGGCCCAGATCACCGCCGCGTTGCACACGTCCATGACCTGGTTCCTGGACCCCGCCAACCACACCGTCTGGCAGGAGCCCCTCGGCTACGCCAACCAGACCACCTCGGGCCTGGCCGGTGCCTCGCTCGCGCTCAAGCTCGACCCCGACCCGGCGCTGGTCAGGGGCCTGGCCGAGGCGTTCCCCCGGCTGGCCGCGACCGGCGTCAGCTCTGCCGGGTTCTTCCACGAGAAGGGGGGCCACGACATGAACTACAACTTCGAGGTCATGCTCCCCGAGATGGCCGACGCCTACCAGCAGACCTCGGACCGGAACCTGGTGGACATGGCCCGCGCCTTCACCGGCTTCCTGTCCTACAACCTGCTGCGCGAGCCCGACGGCGCCGGGTACATGGTCAACGTCGCCCCCTCCACCCGTACCAGCGCCCGCTGGTACGACGAGGTCCGGCCCGACCCCGACCGGACCGCGCTCAACTGGACGTTCACCCGTCAGGTGCCGCTGCTGTCGGCCTTCCTGACCGCCCGCGAGGACCTCGCCGAGGCCCGCGCCGCCTGGGCCGCGTCCACCGAGCCGGTGACGCCGCTCGCCAAGCAGGACACCTCGCCGCGCATCCTCACCCACGGCCTCTACGGCGAGGGGTTCCCCAGCAGACGGCAGCGGGCCGCCGCCATCGCGGACCTGCCCTACCTGCGCTCCGACGACTTCGTCGAACTGCGCAAGGACCGCGGCCAGGACTTCCTGTACGTCCGCAAGCCCGGCCTGTACCTGGGCGGCTACTTCGGCGACCGCGCCTCACTCGCCCGCACCGGCCTGACCTTCCTGTGGCATCCCGAAGCAGGCACGATCATCTGCGGGCTCAACGACAACAACTACGCCTGCTGGTCCACCGTCTTCCCGGGGCAGGCGCCCGACTCCGACGGCCCCCTGCCCGCCGCCTACTTCCACGGCGCCCCCGGCGGCGGGCAGTGGACCGGCGGCCCGGCCCCCGCCGCCTTCGGCATCCGCTACGGCAACGCGAACGTCACCACGGACGTCCTGGTCACCCGGCGTACGGTCCGGCGTACGGTCACGGCGAACGCCGCCGCCACCGAGCAGATCCCCCTGGTCCTCCGTCCTACGGACGTCCTCACCTTCACCGACGGCACCCGGGCCGCGTTCGGCGGCACGACCACCGCCACCGCCGACGGCCTGGATCTGCGCCGGGGCCGCACCACGATCCGCCTGCGCTGGGGCACTCCCCTGCCGTCGACCCTGGCGGCCGGCACCGTGCGCTACTTCCGCGACGGCTCCCGCCGCTTCCACGCCCTGCGCATCCCCCACCAGGGCACGTTCGACCTCACGCTCATCATGGGGTGACCTGGCCGACTGCCCGGATCAGACCCGCCGGGGACGACGGAGGCCGCCGGCGCATCGCGCGCCGACGGCCTCGGTCTGTTCTCGCGGAGCTCCGCGGCCGGGGGACTTCTTCCTCACCCATCACGTAGGCCTCCATCATCTCGACGTGGCCTGCTGATCAGCGTGGGCGGCTGAGGGCGGCCTCGGCCAGATCCGTCCATTTCTCGACCGAGGAGTGCGGCACGACCACCCAGTCCTTGATCGTCCTGCCCTGCCCCGAGGGGTCGAACAGGGACGCCCCGGCCAGCTGGAGCGCGGCTGTGTGTTCGGGGGTGTCCCTGACCAGCCGGAACACCATCGCGCCGTCGCGCTGCAGGCTCGCGAAGACCTTCCCCGCCTGATCCTTGAGCGCGGGACTCCCCATCATCCTGGAGATCTGTACACCCAGGTCGGCCAGCTCGGCGCCGACCTGCTTGAAATCCGCTTCTGCGCTCATCGTCAGTCGGTCCCGAACTCCATGGTGGCGTGGTCGAGCAGCTCGTGGTGGTCGGGGCGCTTCCCGCGTGCCGCGATCAGCTCGGCCCCGCCTTCCGGCGGCACGGCGATCAGGCTAGTCGTCCGGGTGGCACCGATCAAGAGCGCGATGTCCGAATACCGCCGAGGTCGGCGGCGCTCACCGCGTTATACCTGACGAACCGGAAGAAGCGCGACGCGTCGTCGCGCTGATCCACGCTCCCAGGCAAGGAACCGACACTCATGATGACAACGCTGTTCGACGGGCCACCCGTCGTCTCGCGCAGCGAGGAGCTGCCCGCGCTGGCGGATCTGGATGGGGAGGATCTGTACCGGCAGCTGGGCGAGGGCGGCGTGGCGCTGACGCCGCCGCTGCTGACCCGAGAGCAGTGCCGGCAGCTCATCGCGACCTTCGACGAGCCGGGCCTGTTCCGCTCGACCGTGGTGATGCAGCGCCACCAGTTCGGCCGCGGCACCTACAAGTATTACGCCGATCCGGCGGCGGTCCCGCTGGTGCAGGCGCTGCGCGAGAGCCTGTATCCGCCGATGGCGTGGATGGCCAACCAATGGGCGCCGATGCTCGGCGAGCGCACCTTCCCCGCCACGCACGCCGAACTGGTCGCCGAGTGCGCCGCGGCCGGTCAGCGGCGGCCCACGCCCCTGATCCTGCGGTACGGCCCCGGCGACCACGCCTGCCTGCACCAGGACATCTACGGCGACATCGTCTTCCCCCTGCAGATCGCGATCATGCTCAACCAGCCGGGTGTGGACTTCACCGGCGGAGAGAACGTGTTCGTCGAGCAGCGCCCCCGCTTCCAGTCCAAGGCGATCGTCGTCAAGCCGGGACTCGGCCAAGCGATGATCTTCCCGGTCCGGCACCGCCCGATCCAGGGCAGGAACGGCTACCGCCGGCACGCGATGCGGCACGGCACCGGCGCTGTGGAGTCCGGCAGCCGCACCGTGCTGGGCGTCATCTTCCACAACGCTCGCTGACCGCGCGGGACACCGGCTCCCGCAGACGCATACGACTCCCGCAGACGCATACGAAAGGAGGCGGCGAACCATGCCATCACCCTCGCCGCTGGTCCGCGCCCCGCAGGTCGCCGCTGCCGCGCCGGCCGGTCACACCGCCGCCGAACTGGCCACGCTGATCGACCTGCTCGCCGCGCGGCGGCCACGGATCGAAGCGGTCACGCTCGGCCACGGCCGCGACCCCGCCTCCACGGCGGCCGTCCAGGCATTCGCCCACGCCTGGCGGGCGCGTGGCGGAGCCGTCCTGACCGTCGTGAGCTGGCCGGAGACCGCAGCGTCCTGGCTGCGCCCGGCCCGACGGTTCGCCGCGGGCGACCCGGACGCCTGGGTGGTCGCCGGCGCCGCGCTGGGATGGGCGCAGATGAGCCGCCGCCTGCGTCACAGCACCACCTGGGACCCGGCGCGGACCTTCGCCTTCGCCTCGATCGGCGGCACCGACATCGTGCGACTGGCCGGCCCCGGCACCCTGGACGGTCTGCGCGGCGCCGCGGCCGACGGCGGCACCTGGCAGCTGGGCCGCCACTCGATCACCTACGCCGGACCGGAGGCGTCATGACGCCCAGACGGATCTCACCGAGAAACTCCCGCAGCGAACGCGGCTCGCGACCCAGGATGTCGGCCACGGCCGTGGTCGTGCTCGCCCAGCGCCCATCCCCGATCTGCGACATGAGCTCGGCCAGGTCATGCGCCGCCCGAGCGGGCATGCCGCGCTTCTCCAGGTGAACGGCGGCTTCCTCGACCGACAGGTCCACGTAACGCACGGTCCGGCCGAGTGCTCGGGTGAGCTCCGCGGCGACCTCGTCATGCGTGGGCGCCACCGGCCCGGTGAGCTCGTACGTGGCGTCGGCCCCGACGGGACGCGTGAGCAGCACGGCCGCCACCGCCGCGATGTCACGCGCGTCGATGTAGCCGACGCCGCCCCTGCCGTACGAGCCGAAGATCCGCCCCTCCTCGTCGACGTCGCCCGGGAGATTCTGCATGAACCCGACGGGCGCCAGGATCGACCACGGCACTCCCGATGCCTTGAGATGCTCGTCGACCTGCCCGTGCTGGCCGAACCCGAGCAGGCTGCCCGACGTCACGCCACGCACGGAGACGGTCACCACCTGCGCCACGCCCGCGGTCGCCGCGTGATCGATGACGGCTCGGTGGGCTCGCACGAAACCCGGCCACAGCGCGCTGTTGAGAAAGAGCCGGTCACCCGGCTCCAGAGGGATGCTCTCCGGCCGCTCCAGGTCGCCGACCACGTAGTCGCATCCCAGCTCCTCGCCCTGTTCCACGCGGCGTACCACGGCTCGCACCGCACCACCGAGTTCCTCGATCAGCGCACGCCCGATCGTGCCTGTCGCACCCGTAACGACGATCATCGCGCAGCCCCCTAAGCGGAATGTAGGCTTCCTGTTCTATACTAAGCGGAAGCCTGTCGTCCAGTTCAAGGGGAGTTCGATGCGCGCCGATGCCCGCCGCAACCGGGACAGGATTCTGGAGGCGGCACGTGACGCGGTGGCCGAGCGCGGCACGGACGCGCCGATGGAGCTGATCGCCCGCCGGGCCGGCGTCGGCGTCGGCACGCTCTATCGCCGCTTTCCCGACCGCGGCGCGCTGCTCGCCGCCCTGGCGGAGCAGTATGTCCACGGGCTCATGGACGCCCTCGACAGCGCCGTGGCGGCCGAGCCCGACGCGTGGACGGCCGTTCGCGCCTTCGTCCTCCACAGCGTGGCCGAGAGCCGCGGCGCCATCGCGGCCGCGCTGGCCGGGACCTCCGCGCCGCAGGCCAGGCAGGCGCTGGTGCAGCGACTCGACGAGCTGGTACGGCAGGCGCAGGCGGACGGTGCGATGCGTGCGGATGTCGGCACCGGCGACCTCATGGAGCTGCTCAACGTGTTCGCCTGCCACCCGGGCGTCATCCCGGAGCGCTTCCTGCCCCTCATGCTCGACGGCCTCGACCGGCGCTAGCCTGCCGCGGCGGCAGCCGCCTCCCGTCGGGTCACAGCCTTCCGAGCTCCAGCTTCGACGGTTCGCTGTCCGACAGCCGCAGGCCCGGAGTGAGCGCCGCCGTGACGGCGAGCGACGCCACCGCCATCACCGTCATCGTCACGCCGGCCGGCAGGTACTGCGCCGTCAGGCCGGCCAGCGTGGCGCCGACCGCCTGCATCGCTTTCATGCCGGAGGCGTGCAGGCCGAGCGCCTGGCCGCGAACATCCTCGCCGATCAGCGCGATCAACCGCTCCTGCAACAACAGCGTGGAGGCGAAGCCGATCGAGGCCACCGCGACCGCGCCGGCTGCCACCGGTGTGCCGAGCGGCAACGCGAACAGCAGGTACGGCAGCGCGAGCAGGAACCGCAGCGGGGTGACGAACCGCCAGCGCGTGTCCGGCGGCAGGAACCGCCCGGCGGCCAGGTCGCCGAGCAGCATGCCCAGCGCCGCCGCGACGAACAGCGCGGCCGCCGCGTGCGGCGCGTAGGGCACGAACAGCGCCTCGCAGCCCACCACCAGGCCGTTGGGCACCCACATCGACAGGTAGACGGCCCGGCGGGCCGGTGTGGACAGCAGGTGCCGGTTGACCCGCCAGGTGACCGCGACGGACGGGCGGCTGGCCGCCCGCGGCGGCCGGGAGCCGAGTCCGAACCGCAGGACCAGCGCCGCGCCGAAGGCCAGCGCCGCACTGATCGCCAGCGTCGTCCGCGGCGACACCACCGCCAGCAGGACGCCGCCGAGCGCGAAGCCGGCGATCTGCATCGCGCCGACCGAGATGTTGAGGACCGAGCGGCCGAGCACGTACCCGCTCTGCGGCACGATCTCGTTGAGCAGGCCGTACCGGACGCCGCCGCCGACCGAGGTGACCAGGCCCAGCGCCAGGATCACCGCGAACATCGCCCACAGCGGCATGCCCGGCATGGCCAGTACCAGGCCGGCCGCGCCGCCGGCGAGCGCGATCAGCGTCAGCGCCGCACGCGGCCGCACCCGGTCGGCCACGGACAGCAGCATGGTGGCGCCGATCAGCTCGGCGAACGACGGCCCGAACATGCTCAACGCGGCCAGCAGCGGGGAGTCCGTGCGGGCGTACACCAGCGTGGCGAGCGCGAGCCCGTTCAGCGTGGTGGAGGCGACGTGCCCGCACGAGGCCGCGAACAGCGGCGTGAACTCGGGCGTGCGGAACAGCTCCCGGTAGGTCTGCATGGGCGGCGCTCTCCTGACCTTTCGTCCGCCGTCAGTGCGCTGCCTGTGGTGTCCCGGCCGGGATCTTCGCCGTTGTGGTGGGCCGGTACCGTACGTTGACCACCGACATGGGATCGTCCTCGCCGAGGCGGTGCAGGCGGATCGGCGCACTGCCGGGGTTGTCGTACAGCCGGATGCCCTCGCCGAGCAGGATCGGCGCGATGTGCAGGTCGATCTCGTCGATGAGGCCCAGTTCCAGCAGCTGACGGCCGATGGTCGGCGAGAACACTTCGAGGTTCTTGCCGCCGGCCGCCTCCAGGCCGATCCGTACCGCCTCAGCGGGGCCGCAGCTCAGGAACGTGACATCGTCGGCGGGCGTCGCGTCGTCGGGGTGGTGCGTGAGCACGAAGATCGGCCCCTGCCAGGCGCCGCCGTACGGGCGGCTGTTGTTCACGACGTCCCAGCCATCGCGGCCCCCCAGCACGGCGCCCGTGGTCTCGATGTACTCCTGGTGCAGGCCCGGACGGACCGAGAACCCGGCCATCCAGTCCATCTCGTGCCCGGGCCCCGCCACGAAACCGTCCAGCGACATCAGGAAGTGCCAGAGCACCTTCCCCCCTGCGGTCTGCGGCTCGGTGTCGTGCATGCGTGGCCTCCTGTGATCAGCGCCCTGGGGTTCGGTGACTCGACCGTACGGGGGCCACTGGCACATTGTTAAGGTCCACTTCCATGGCAGTCGAATGGTCCGGTCTCACCCCGGAGATCATGCTGCACCTGGACCGGGGTGTCCGCGGCACCCTCGGCGCGCAGTTGCAGGAGGCACTGCGTACCGCGATCCGGTCCGGACGGCTGCAGGCCGGCGAGCGGCTGCCGTCCTCGCGGAAGCTGGCGGCGGACCTCGGCGTCTCGCGCGGACTGGTCCAGGGCACCTACGAGCAGCTGGCGGCCGAGGGATACCTGACGGCCACGGGCGGTGGCACGACACGGGTCGCCCTGGCCCTGCGGCAGTCGACGGTCGAGCAGGTCACGCTCTCCTCACCGGTCGAGGCGGGCATCGCGTTCGTTCCGGGCCGGCCGGACCTGGGCAGCTTTCCCATGCGGGACTGGCTGTGGGCCTGGGGCGAGGCCGCGCGGACCGCGTCGCGCAGCGACATCGGCTACGGCGAGGCAGCCGGCTCACCACGTCTGCGCGACGTGCTCGCCTCCTACCTCCAGCGGGTCCGCGCCGCGTCGATCAGCGCCCACGACGTCATCGTCTGCAACGGCTTCACCCAGGGCCTGGCACTCACCCTCGACGTGCTGCGCGAACAGGGCACCGAGACCGTGGCCGTCGAAGACCCCGGCCACCCCCAGATGGCCATGCACGTCCGCCGCGCCGGGCTGACCCCGGTGCCGGTGCCCGTCGACGCGCAGGGCGTGCGCGTCGGCGAGCTGCGCCGGACCCCGGCCACAGCCGTCATCCTCACCCCGGCCCACCAGACACCCACCGGCGTCGTGCTCGCCCCCGGCCGACGCCAGGAGCTGCTGCGGTGGGCCGAGGAACGCGACGGCGTCATGATCGAGGACGACTACGACTCGGAGTTCCGCTACGACCGCCGGCCGGTCGGGGCGCTGCAGGGTCTGGCGCCCGACCGGGTGGTGCTGATCGGGTCGGTCAGCAAATCCCTCGGACCGACCCTGCGACTGGGGTGGATCCTCGCGCCGTCGCATCTCGCGCCGGCCATCGCCGAGGAGAAACACCGCAGCGACCGTGGATCACCCGGCCTCGACCAGCTCGCGCTCACGCGGCTCATCGAGTCCGGCCGGTACGACGCCCACCTGCGCCGGATGCGCAGAGCGTACGCCGCCAAGCGGGTCGCCCTCGCCGAAGCGCTGCGCCGGCATGCCCCCCACCTGCGGCTGACCGGACTCGACGCCGGCTTCCACGCGGCGGCGGCGCTGCCCGAGGGCACGGACGAGGCCGCGGTCATCGCGGCCGCCGGACGGCGTTCGATCCACCTGCACGGCATGCGGCGCTACCGGGTCGATCGCGGCAGCGAACCGCCGGCCGTCGTCTTCGGCTTCGGTGACCTCAGCGAGCACGCCATCCGGTCCGGCATAGCCCGCATCGCGGACCTCCTGCGCTGAGGGAACCTTACGTCAGCCGTTCCACCCGGCTCCTGCGATCTCGCCGCTGTCGTGGCGCTCGAGCAGGGCCTCGGCGCCGTTTTCGAGCATCCGGGCCGCGTCCGCCGCACGGGGAAGCATGGTCTTCTCGTAGGCGCGGACGGCTTCGCCGACCGTGGTGGAGCCGGCCAGCGCGAGGGCAAGCTCGCAGGCGTCGAGCATGGCCAGGTTGGCGCCCACGCCGAGCGGGGGCATGAGGTGGGCGGCGTCGCCGAGCAGGGTCACGGTCGGCGTGTGCTCCCAGGCGTGCGGGACCGGCAGGGCGAACAACGGACGATCGACGTACGGTCCGTCGTTGTCGGTGATCATTTGGAGCATGGGTGGCGACCAGCCGGAGAAGGCGTCGAGCAGCCGGGCGCGGATGCCGGCGGTGTCGTCGGCGCGCAGGCCGCTCGCGGTGATCCAGTCGGCGGGCAGGCGCTGCATGATGTAGACCCGGATGTGGTCGCCGCTGTTGCGCTGGGCGAACAGGCCGCGGTCGCCGTCGGCCGCGGCGGCGCTCCCCTGGCCGACGAGCGCGGCGAGGTCGGGATGCGCGTTCTCGACGTCCTGGAACCAGGCCTCCAGAAAGCTGACCCCGGTGTACCGCGGCGCGGCCGGCGACACCGCCGGGCGGACTCGGGAGAACGCGCCGTCGGCACCGATGACCAGGTCCGTCTCGACGCTCGCGCCGTCGAGGAAGTGCACCCGCCGCGGCCCGCCGGCCGGGCCGGCGACCTTCTCGACGGCGTGGTTCCACCGCACGGTCCCCGGCTCCAGCGAGCCGAGCAGCAGATCGCGCAGCTGGCCCCGGTCGATCTCCGGTTTGTAGAGCTCGCCCTCGGCCGGGACGTGGTGGCTCAGGATCCGCCCCGTCGGATCCAACCGGCGCATCTCCTGCCCCTCCGGGCGTGCCAGCCCGAAGAACTCGTCGATCAGGCCGGCCTCGCGCAGGGCGAGCTGCCCGTCGCCCGCGTGCAGGTCGAGGGTGCCGCCCTGAGGGCGCGCCTGCGGGTGCGGGTCGCGGTCATAGACCGTCACGGGGATGCCGTGCCGCTGCAGGATGCGGGCACAGGTGAGGCCACCGGGGCCTGCTCCGACGATGCTGATCCTCGCGGTGGCCGGTGCTGGTGAGTCCATGACTGTTCCTCTCGTCATGAGGGTGGTGGGAGCCGCGGCGCGGCGCGTTCGTGCACGTCGTCCTCGCGATCCCGAGGCCGCGGACGACGCCGCGACACCAGAAAAGCAGAACGAGGCAAAAAGTGCAACAAGTCCACTAATTGCTCGCGACCACTTTTTGGTAGGGTGCGTGCATGGAGAAGACACCTGTCGTCGGTCGCCGCGAACGCAAGAAGGCGGCCACCCGTCAAGCGATCGCCGACGCCGCCCTGCGCCTGTTCCTGGAGCGGGGCTACGACCGGGTGAGCATCAGAGACATCGCCGAAGCGGCTGACGTCTCGACCACGACGCTGTTCAAACACTTCCCGGGCAAGGAGGCACTGGTCTTCGACAAGGACGAAGACCGCGAGGCGGAGCTGATCGCGGCGGTCCGTCGCCGCCCCGCCGGTCAGGGTGTCATCGATGCGCTCCGCGAGCACGTCCTCACGACCTGGCTCCCGGTCGCGACCCACCCGCGCTGGGCCGAATTCGCCGAGCTCGTGGACTCCACGCCGGCCCTGCAGGAGTACGCCGAACGCATGTGGACCCGGCACACCGCCGCGCTCGGCGCGGCCATCGCCGATGACGCCGGCGTGAGCCATGACGACGTCGCCTGCCACGCGCTCGCCCGGTTCATCCTGGAGATACCGGCACTCAGCCGAGGCCGGCAGGATCCTCGAACGGCCGTCGAGGAGGTCTTCGACCTCCTCGCACACGGCTGGCGCCCGCCTCGCCCAAGGCGATCACCATGACGGGCGGAGCCGCGCGCGATGGTGGAGCAGGCGACCGGCGCGGCGCCGACGATGGCGATGGCGGACGCGCCGGAGTGAGGGGTGGGGCCTGCGCGGGATCGGTACGAGTGATTCAGGGCGACGGGGTTCCAGGCACCCCCAGCAGCGGCAGCCACACCTCCTCCACGATCTCGACGATCGACTCGTCCGGCACCGCGCGCATCGTCGTCAGCATGTCGTGGCGCAACAGGTCGAACGGCAGGTTCACCACGCGAGACGATCGTGGCACGTCGGGCAGCTCGCCGCGCTCGACCGCGCGGGCGACGATCGTCTCGAAGGCGCTCTCCTCGCCCGGCGGCAGGAGGGTGTCGCGCAGCTCGCTGAAGCTGGTACCGCTCTCGCGGAAGTAGTCCACCAGTTGCACGCTCAGCAACGTGATCGTGGGCGCCCGGTCGGCGTTGGCGTTGCGCAGGAAGCCGATCGCGTCGTCGCGGAGGCCGCCGGTCTTGGGCACCGCGATCGGCTGCCAGAACGCGGTGAGAGTGGCCATCAGCAGATCGCCGCGCTGCGGCCAGCGCCGGTAGAGCACGGGACGACTCGTGCCGGCGCGCGCGGCGACCGCTTCGAAGGTGAAGCCGTGGTATCCGTGCTCGATCAGCACGTCCCACGCGGCGGCGAGGATCGCGTCCTGGAGTTCGGCGCCGCGTCGACGCGATGCGCCGCCGTCACGGGTCCTGTCACGGGTCGAGCCGCCGCCGGCACGGCGTTCCGCCGCGATCTGCTCGTGGTTTGGAGCCACTTGCGTATCTTATCGCCCTCACCTACGGTGGCCCCCGTTAGATACATACGCGTATCTTAAAAGGGGGATGTCAGTGATGTTCGACGTCATCGTCGTCGGCGGTGGACCCGCCGGCTTTTTCCTGGCCTGCGAGCTCCGCCTCGCGGGAGTCCAGCCCCTGGTGCTGGAACGACGGCCGCGACCAGACCTGTCGGACAAGGCACACGGCCTCGCCGGCCAGGTCGTGCGACTGCTGGACAACCGCGGCCTCTTCGAACGCTGCGGGGGCCGAGGGGCACCGGCGCCCGCGCCTGGGCTCTTCTTCGGCGGGATGCCGCTGCCTCTGCACATGCTCGGCAAGGAGAACCCGATGTATCTCCTCCCGGTCAACCAGCGCGACCTTGAACATGTGCTCCATGAGCGCGCCTCAGAACTCGGCGCGGATGTCCGGCGAGGCTGGGAGGTGCTGTCCTTCAGCCAGACCGATGACCAGGTCGACGTCGTGGCACGCGGCTCCGACGGCATCGAGACGACATACACCACCCGATACCTCGTCGGCTGCGACGGCGGCCGCAGCCTGACGCGCAGGCAGGCAGGAATCGCCTTCCCCGGCACCGGCGACGACAACGTCGTCGACCGCTCGGCCCTGATCGGGCCGAGTGACCGGTTCCGTCTCGCGACGGGGGGGACGCGTGGTGATCGATGGCCTCGGCGAGATCCCGGCGATGTTCCACCGCACCGAGCGGGGCGTTTTCACCCTTCTCGCGCACGACCCGGAGCGGCCGCTGGTCAACACGGCCGAATGGGAGGATCACCCGGCGGGTGACTTCCCGGGGCCGGGTGCGCCGATGACGCTGAAGGAGATGGAGGAGAGCATCGAACGGGTCCTCGGAGTGCGCCTGCCCCTGACTCCCCCGCCCGAGGGCGCCCCCACGTTGCTTCGCCGCCTGTGCGGCCGCAACTGGCGGCTGGCTGAGCGCTACCGCGACGGTCGAGTCTTCATCGCCGGTGACGCGGCGCACGTCAGCCATGGTCCGACGCTGAACGCGGCACTGCAGGACGCGGCCAACCTCGCCTGGAAACTCGCCGCCACGCTGCAGGGATGGGCCCCGGAAGGCCTGCTGGACAGCTACGAGACCGAACGCCGCGCGAGCGGAGAACGCGTGCTCATGCATACCCGAGCCGGGGCCGCCCTGATGGCCCCCGGAGACGATGTCACCGCGTTACGCCTGCTCTTCGCGGAACTCCTCGACCGCACCGAGAACACGCACATGGTCGCCGCCCTGATGGCGGGCGCCGATGTCCGCCACGACATGGGAGAGGAACACCCCGCCGCGCCCACCGGCTGGTTCGCGCCGCCCCTCGACCTCACCACCGGCGACGGGCACACACGGCGGCTCGCCCAGCTCCTGCGCGAGGCCCGCCCCCTGCTTCTCGACCTCACCGGCGGGAACGACCTCGCCGCCGCCGCGGAGCCCTGGAACGGCCGGGTGCACCGCGTGACCGCAACCGCCGACGACCCCCCGGCACCCGCACTGCTCATCCGGCCCGACGGCTACGTCGCCTGGGCGGGCGCCGACCCCGACAGCCTGGAGACAGCCCTCACCCGCTGGTTCGGCCCGGGCACGCAGGCGCGCGAAGACCCCTGATCGAACGTGGCGTCCCAGGTGTGGCCGAGGCCGCCAATCCCGCGGGCCTGCTGCGCGAACTGGCCTGCATCTGCCTGGAGCAACCGCTCGCCGAGCGCCTGACCGAGGCCCTGGACGCGATGCAGCCCCACATGCGGCGGATGGGCGCGGTCGCCGGAGCGCTGATGACCTCCGGACACCGAGGCGAGCGGGCCGAGCACCGCGGCCAAGGCGCCGGCAGCCGCGCCGAGTCCATGGCCGTGATCCGCGATGCCCTGACCGACCTGATGGAGCCCGATCACGACGCGCTGCGGCTGCCGGTCGACGTGGCCGCGGAGACCTTCATGTTCATCAGCATGTCCGCGGGCCGGGCCGGCGTCTCCCAGCTCGGCGGCGCCGTCAGCCTCGCCTGCGGCCAATCCCTGCTCGCTCACCACCTCACCCCGAACGGCCCCGAGGCCATCGCAGACGCCGTCACGACCGGCATCGGAACCAGCCTTGCTTGGATCGGCGGCCTTGGCGGCCTGCCGGCCCTGGCCGCCGTCATCCTCATGCCCAGCCTGCGCATCACCTCTTCATCGAGGTCGACATCGAAGCGGAACTCGCCGAACTGGACGCCGGCCGGCGACCGCTGCGCCCCACACCGGTCAACGAGTCCGGCACCACCTTCCTGATCAACCCGTGATGCCCCGGACCCTGGAAGGACGGCGGGGACGCCGATCCCATACGCGCTGCCGCGGACGACGACCACGACCACCAAGACCGCCGAAGATGACTACATCCCGGCGCCCGAGCCGGCCCGATGGGCGATCAGTTCACCGGTGCTGCGGCGACGCTGCGGCTGGCCGAGACCCATCAGTCCGCCATCGCCGCCCCGCCCCTCTCCAGGCCGTCGGCCGCCGCCGTGTTCGCCTACGACGGCGCACTCAACAGCCTCGGGCAGTTTAAGCAACCACAGTTGACTATCGGCGGATCAGTCAACTAAGGTTGCTTACATGTCGGCAGAAGACGTACCCGCACCCCAGGATCCAGCCGACGCGCTCGCGGCGGTCACGGCGCTGCGGCGCCTGGCCGACCAGCTCGAGGACGCCGCCGTGGAGCAGGCCATGCGCGCCGGGTGGGGCTGGCCGGAGGTCGCCGAGGCGCTCGGCGTCACCCGCCAGGCCGTCCACAAGAAGCACGCCAAGCGGCTCATCGCCGCCGGCGTGACGCTGAGGAGACGACAGTGAGCACGATCGACCACTACATCAACGACATCATCATGCGGGGGGCGGCCGAGGCGCGCGAGGAAGGCTCTGCCGCCACCGAGGCCCACCACCTCCTGCTGGCCATCGCCGCCGTCGAGGGCACCGCCGCGCACGGCGTGCTGACGGCGGCGGGGCTCAGGCGGCAGGCGATCAGGGATGCGCTGGACCGGGAGTTCGAGCACAGCCTCGACGCGGTCGGGGTGTCCCTCGCCTCCTACGACCTTCCCAAGCCCTTCCGCGACCCCACAGATCACCCGAAGCCCGGCGCCTCCGCCCGGCTCGCGCTCGAACGCGGCTTCGCCGCCGCCAAGGGCAAGAAGGACCTGCGTCCCGCCCATCTGCTGCTCGGCGTCCTGAGCGCCGACGTCGGCACCGTGCCGCGCGCGCTCGCCCTGGCCGGCGTCGACCGCGCCGGCCTGATCGATCGCGTCGAGGAGACGCTCACGCACGAAAGCTGGTAACCAGCACCCCTGCCCCCACGCTCCGGCCCCGGCTCGGGCCGCGATGCGTCATGCCCTCGTGCCGGGCTTCCGCCGGCATGTGCTCCGGCACGAGGTCATCCGATCACAAACAGAGGTCATCATGACGCACAGCAACGGTATCGTGCTCGACGTCGACGGGCTGCGCATGCGCTACGGCTCGCTCGACGTCCTGCACGACGTCACGTTCCAGGCCCGCCACGGCGAGGTTCTGGCCTTGTTGGGGCCGAACGGCGCGGGCAAGACCACCACGATCGAGATCCTGGAGGGCTTCCGCACAAGGTCGCAGGGCCGGGTCTCGGTGCTCGGCGCCGATCCCACGCACGGCGACGAGCGGTGGCGGGCCAGGCTCGGGATCGTGCTGCAGTCCTGGCGCGACCACAGCAAATGGCGGGTACGCGAGTTCCTCGCCCACCTCGGCACCTACTACGCCCCCTACGCCGTCCGCGGGATCCCGCGGCCCTGGGACCCCGACGAGCTGATCGAGAGGGTCGGCCTGACCGAGCACGCCGGCAAGAAGCTCAAGACACTGTCGGGCGGCCAGCGACGCAGGCTCGACGTGGCGATCGGCCTCGTGGGGCGCCCCGAGATGCTGTTCCTCGACGAGCCGACCACCGGCTTCGACCCGCAGGCCAGGTCCGACTTCCACGATCTCGTACGCGACCTGGCCGACGCCCGCGAGACCACCGTCCTGCTCACCACCCACGACCTGGACGAGGCCGAGAAGCTGGCCGACCGCATCCTCGTGCTGAACGGCGGCCGGATCGTCGCCGACGGCACCGCCGCCGAGCTGGCGCGGCGAATCGCCGGCGAGGACGAGGTGCGCTGGGTGCGCGACGGGCGGCGGTACGTCGACAGGACGCCCGACTCCACCACGTTCGCCCGCGAGCTGTTCGCCCGCTACGGCGACGACGTCCGGGAGCTGGAGGTCCACCGGGCCTCGCTGGAGCAGACGTACCTGGCGCTGGTGCGCGAGGCCGAGGGGGTGGCCCGATGAACGCGACCGTAGTGCGCGCGGGATGGTCCCGGGGCCTGATCGAGCTGCGGCAGTCGTTCACCAACGGCACCGAGCTGTTGTCGCACTTCCTGTGGCCCGGGCTGATGGTGGCCACGCTGTTCTTCATCCGGGACCTGTCGGTCGGCGCTCTCCTGCTCGGCACCCTGGCCTTACCCGGCATCCTCGGCATGAACGCCGCGACCGGCATGATCAGCATGAGCCAGCAGCTCACCGCCGACCGCGAGGACGGCACGCTGCTGCGTGCCAAGGCGACCCCGCACGGGATGCCCGCCTACCTGATCGGCAAGGTGATCTCGGTCTCCGGCGGCCTGCTGGCCGATCTGGTGATCTTCCTCGTGCCCGCCGTGCTCCTCGTCGAGGGCCTGCGGATCGGTCCGGGCTCCTGGCCCGGACTGGCCTGGGCGCTGGCGCTCGGCCTGGTCGCGACCCTGCCGATCGGCGCGGTCTTGGGCTCGGTGTTCACCAGCGCCCGTGCCCAGGGGCTGGTCCAGCTTCCGTTCCTCGCGCTGATCGGGATTTCCGGCATCTTCTACCCGATCAGCTCGCTGCCCGAGTGGCTGCAGTGGATCGCCCAGGTCTTCCCGATCTACTGGATGGGGCTCGGCATGCGGTCGGCCCTGCTGCCGGACTCGGCGGTCGCCGTCGAGATCGGCGAGTCGTGGCGGCACCTGGAGACCGCCGGCGTGCTGGGCGCCTGGGCGGTGCTCGGCCTGCTCCTGGCGCCGGTCGTGCTGCGGCGGACGGCACGCGGGGAGTCCGGCTCGACGGTGGCGGCACGCCGTGAGCGTGCCCTGCAGCGGGTCGGGTGAAGGCCGTGACCGTCACGACGGTGACCGGCCGGTCCCTGGCGCCGGACCTGGCCCGGGGCGTGATGGTGCGCCCGCTCCGGGTGACGCCGGGCAGGCTCGCGGCCAGATCCGCCGTACGCGGCTGGTGCAGGTCGACCTCGATGCGGGGCGGCTGCGGCACCGGGCCGGCGCTGTGGTGGCGTTGCGAGTACACGCCATACATGCGCCCGTACGGGATGGGTTTCTGCGGCCGTGAGCGGGTGCTTAGAACGGCAACCGCAGCCGCGGATTCGTGACCTCTGCCTCTTCAAGCGTGCGCAGCGGCGCCGACGGTCACCGATCGATGCTGGCCATGTTCGCCTCGTCATGGCGCTCGCCCGCGGCCGGCGTGAGGTTGTTCAACCGGTCGAGCTGAGCGGCGCTGAGTTCGATGCCGTCGGCGGCGGTGTTCTCTTCGACGCGCGAGACCCGCCGGGTTCCGGGGATCGGGGCGATGTCGTCGCCGCGGGTCAGCAGCCACGCCAGCGCGGTCTGTGCCGGGGTGGCTCCGATCTCGGCGCCGATGGCCTGCACTTCGTCGACGATGCGCAGGTTGCGCTGGAAGTTCTCGCCGGTGAACCGCGGGTTGGTCTTGCGCCAGTCGTCATCGGTGAAGTCCTCGACGGTGCGGATCTGCCCGGTCAGCAGGCCGTGGCCGAGCGGGGAGTAGGGCACGAACCCGATGCCGAGCTCGCGCAGCAGGGGGAGGATCTCGGCCTCGACGTCGCGGGTCCACAGAGAGTATTCCGTCTGGAGCGCGGCCACCGGATGCACGGCGTGTGCCCGGCGGATCGTCTCGGGGCCGGCCTCGGAGAGTCCGATGTGGCGCACCTTGCCTTCGGCGACCAGCTCGGCCAGCGCGCCGATGGTCTCCTCAATGGGCGTGTTCGGGTCGACGCGGTGCTGGTAGTAGAGGTCGATGTGATCGGTGCCGAGCCGCTTGAGCGAGCCTTCGACCGCGGCCTTCACGTTGGCGGCGCTGCTGTCGATCACGCCGGGGCCACCACCGGAGTGGGAAACCAGGCCGAACTTCGTCGCCACAACAACGTCGTCGCGCCGGCCCTTGATGGCCTCGCCGACGATTTCCTCGCTGTGGAAGGGGCCGTAGATCTCGGCGGTGTCGATGTGGGTGACCCCCAGTTCCAGCGCCCGGTGGATGGTGCGGATCGACTCGGCGTCATCGAGCCCTCCGCCCGTGGTGTAGGTCCCGGCCATGGTCATGGCTCCCAGGCCGATGCGGGAGACATCAAGCCCACCCAGTGATACGTGCTTCATCAGGTACTCCTTGTCGTAGCGGTCATCAGGCCCGGTCGGTGGTCATGGCCTGTGCGCGCCATGACCAGTGCGGTGCCCACCCGCTGAAGGGCCGTGCTTCGAGGGGCCGTGCTTCGAGGGGCCGTGCTTCGGTGGCCCGCGCTGCCGGCGCCGGTGCCGTTCCCCGGACAGCGGGTCAGCTGACGCAGGCCTACCCGGCGGCGGCCTCCGTCTCGCCGGGGTGCGGGGCGTGTTGCTCAAGCCTGGCTATCGTCGTAGGCCAGGCTGCCGCCCAGCTCGCGGGAGGCCTCGGCCTGGGCGAGGAGTTCCTTCGCTTTGGCCTGGGCGGCCTCGATGGCGTCCGCGCCGGCGACGAAGCGCTGCAGAGGCTTGTCCTGGTTGGCGATGGTGAGCAGGGCGCGGGCGAGTTTGGCGGGGTCGCCGGGCTGCCGGCCGTTCATGCTCACCATGCCCTCGATCCTCCGGGCGGTGCGCGGGGCGTAGTCGTCGATGGACAGCTCGGGCCAGGTGGTGGAGCCGTCTGTGAGGAGTTCGGTGCGGAAGTAGCCGGGTTCCACGACCGTGGTATGGATGTTGTAGGGCTCGACGTCGTGGCGAAGGGACTCCATCCAGCCCTCTTCTGCGAACTTCGAGGCGGCGTAGGCGGCGGTGAATTCCATGCCGACCAGGCCGGCGGTCGAGGTGATGGTGACGACGTGGCCGGCGCGCTGCCGGCGCATGAGCGGCAGGACGGCGCGGGTGACGTTCATCGGGCCGAAGAGGTTGGTCTCGAACTGCTGGCGCATCTGCGCGGGAGAGATCTCCTCGAAGTAGCCGGTGAAGAGGTTCCCGGCGTTGTTGACCAGGACGTCGATGCGGCCGAAACGGTCGACGGCGGCCTGCGCGGCGGCCTGCGCGTCCTCGAGGCTGGTGACATCCAGCTTGGCGACCAGCAGATTGTCCTGCGGCCCGCCCAGGGTCTTCTCGACCTCTTCGGGGCGGCGGCCGGTGGCGACGACCTGGTGGCCCGCGGCGAGGGCCTCGCGGGCGATGTCCGTGCCGAGACCGCGTCCGGCACCCGTGACAAAAATGACCTTGCTCATGAGATTTCCTTTCAGGCGCCCTGATCGGGCACCTGGGTGATTTCAATGATCACAGCGGCCGACGGCGCCGCAGAAGGCTGGAAACCAGCGGTACAAGCGCCGTATCCGGCCCATTCACGCCACCGCGGGGCGGCGCACTACCAATAAAACCCGTTGTCACGGGAGTGTGGGAGTCACTGATGAGGGGGTCACTGAGAGGGACCCCCAGGCAGAATGAAGCGCTCATAGAGTGGAGCACATGGCGAGCAGAAACGACCCTTATGGCACTAATCGCGACTTTCGTGGTGATTTTCGGGCGGAGATCCGGGAATTCCTGGGCACGCGACGGGCCAAGGTCACCCCCGAGCAGGCCGGACTGCCCGTGTACGGCGGAGAGCGCCGGCGGGTCACCGGGTTGCGCCGTGAGGAAGTGGCCCTGCTCGCGGGCATCTCCAGCGAGTACTACACCCGGCTGGAACGCGGCGACGCCACCGGTGTCTCCGAGAGCATCATCGAGGGCATCGCCCAAGCGCTACAGCTCGACGAGGCCGAACGAATCCACCTGCTCGACCTCCTGCGCGGTGCCGGCCCGCCCCGCCCACCACGCCGCCGCCCGGTCCAGCAACGCGTCCGCCCCCCGGTGCAGCGCGTCCTGGACTCCATGACCGGCACACCCGCGTTCATCCTCAACGGACGCGGGGACATCCTGGCCACTAACCCTCTCGGGCGCGCCCTGTTCTCCCCGGTCTACGCCGGCCCGGTACGGCCGCCCAACAACGCCAGGTTCGTCTTCCTCGACCCGCAGGCGACTGAGTTCTTCCGCGACTGGGACAAGGTCGCAGGCGACACCGTCGCCATGCTCCGCGCCGAAGCTGGCCGCGACCTGTACGACAGGCGACTCACAGACCTGATCGGCGAGCTGTCCACCCGCAGCGAGCATTTCCGTCGCCGCTGGGCAGCCCACAACGTCCGGATCCACACCACTGGCGTGAAGCTCCTCCACCACCCGGTCGTCGGCGACCTCGACCTGCCGTTCGAGACCTTCCCTCTGGGCGCCGACCCCAGCCAGTTCCTCCTCACCTACACCGCCGAACCCGTCTCACCCACCCAGGACGCCCTGAATCTCCTGGCCAGCTGGGCCGCAACCCACGACGCCATCGACAAGCACGCCCCGACCAACGACCCCGAATCGGCCGAGACAACAGACTGATCGCCGACGCACTGCGCGCCGCACTGCGCACCTGACGCCGGCCGACCTCGTGGACCTTGCCGATGTCGGGGCGCCCAAAGCGACCATGACCTCACGGGCGGCCAGCGCCACTCAATCATCACCCACCAGGGGCTTCCAGCTCGACCCGTGCAAGCGGGATCTCGATGGCCGTAGGACCGTGGGCTTGAGCTCGGGCAGAAACTTGTAGATCGTGGAGCGGCCGTCAGGGAGCTCCTGGGACACATGATCGAGGAGTAGGCCAGGAACCGCGGCACGCCGACCTGTTGCGGGAATGCGTCGACGGCCGCGCCGGCCAGTGACGGCTCCCCCGCACGGGACGACATGTGCCCAGTGCGGCGGGATCAGGCCGCGGACGTCGGGAAGCGGCCTCGCAGCGGAGCGCTGTCCGGCGACTCGGCCGCGCCGAGGCGCATGATCGGCTCCAGCAGGCCCGGGAAGCGCTCGCTCATATCGGCTTCGCGCGGCCGGATCCGCCGGTGCCGGCCCTCGACGGTCATGCTGATCAGCCCCGCCTCGCGCAGGATCCGCCAGTGATTGGACAGCGTCGACACCGGCACCTCCAAACCGTCGGCGAGAACGGCACAGGTCAACCCGGGAGTGGCCCAGGCCCGCCGCACCAGCTCCAGGCGAACCGGATCACTGAGCGCGTGCAGCACCGGCGCGAGGGTCAATGACTCGCGCGCCGGCTCGGGTAGCGGTCGCATGCCTCCACACTACCCGATGCTTCGATAGTTCGGAATTATGGAACTATGATGGAAAGAGCATCCGCATCGTGAGAGGGACCACGTTGACCGCACACGAAAGCACGACAAAGGCCGGATCGCCGGAGGCCGGAGGCATTCGATCGAACCGGGCGGTGTTGCTCACAGTGACCTGCCTGGGCCAGTTCATGGTGCTGCTCGACAGCACGATCGTCGGCGCGGCGCTACCCGACATGCAGCAGCGGCTCCACACCGGGCTGACCGGGCTGCAGTGGATCGTCGACGCCTACGTGCTGCTGGTGGCCATGCTGCTGCTGTCCGGCGGCGTCTTCGCCGACCGGTTCGGCCGCAAGCGGGTGTTCCTGGCCGGCGTCGTGGTGTTCACCCTCGCGTCCGTGCTCTGCTCCGTCGCCCCCTCCATCGGCTGGCTGATCACCGGACGGGTGGTGCAGGGCGTCGGGGCCGCGGCGCTGAGCCCCGCCTCGCTGGCCCTGCTCGCCGCCGCCTATCCCCTCGCGCAGGAACGAGTCAAGGCGATCGGCCTGTGGGCCGGATTCAGCGGCATCGGCCTGGCCGCCGGACCGCTGGCCGGGGGCGTCCTGGTGGACGCCTTCGGCTGGCCCGCCATCTTCCTCGTCAACGTGCCCATCGGCGCGGTCCTGCTGCTGGCCGGTCTGCGTGTCCTGGGCGAGTCCCGCAATCCGAACGCGCCGGCGATCGACATCCCGGGGACGGTCCTGTCCGTCCTGGGCGTGGGAGCGCTGACCTATGGGCTGATCGAGGGCGGTTCCCGAGGCTGGACCTCACCGGTGATCCTCGGCAGCTTCGCCGCCGGGCTGGCGCTCCTGGCCGCGTTCGTCGTGGTCGAGGGTCGTGTGTCGACGCCGATGCTGCCGCTGCGACTGTTCCGGCAGCGGCTGTTCACGGTGTCCAACACGGCGATGGTCGTGGTCGGGTTCGCGCTGATGGGCTCGTCGTTCTTCTTCTCCCAGTTCTTCGTCTACGTCCAGGGCAGCTCCATTCTGGTCGCCGGGCTGCGGACCCTGCCCGCCACCCTCGCCATGGTGATCGTCAGCCCGTTCGCGGGCCGCTTCGCCGCCAGGTACGGCTTCCGGATCGTCGTCACCGCCGGCCTGGCGCTGGCCGGACTGGGGCTGCTGGCGCTGGGCAACGTCCACGCCGACACCGGCTACGGGAACGTGTGGTGGCGGCTGGCGGTCGTCGGCATCGGGTTCGCTCTGACCATGTCCCCGCTGACCGGCGCCTCCATCCAGGCGGTCAGTCCCCAGGAAGGAGGCCTCGCCTCGGGCGTCAGCAGCACCACCCGGCAGATCGGCGCGGTGCTCGGCGTGGCAGTGCTCGGAGCGATCGTCCGCACCCGGCAATCCGGCGGCGCCTCCTTCGAATCCGGCCTCAACAGCGCCTTCATCGCGGCCGGTGCCGTCACCTTGGTCAGCGCCGTGTTCACCGGCCTGTGGCTGGTGAGGTCCAAGCCGGCGCAGGGCTCCACGCCGCATGCCCGATCCACCGACTCACCCACGGTCACGACGCCCTCCTGACATCGCCCGCCCCACAGCCCCGCCGAGAAAAATACGCGACGTCATGGCTCAACGAGGACCGGAACTGTCCTGCTTGGCTGACAGAGTTCTCAGCACGGCAGCGGACATCCGGTCCGGGCCCGAACACCTTGTGGAGTGAGCATGTTCCTGGTCACCGGCGCCACCGGCAACGTCGGACGCATCGTCGTCGAGCGGCTCCTCGCCCGTGGTGAGAAGGTGCGGGCGCTGGTGCGGGACCCGCAGCGGGCCGACCTGCCGGAGGGCGTCGAGGTGGCGGAGGGCGACCTGTCCCGCCCGGACACCCTCGCCGCGGCACTCGACGGTGTCACCGGCGCGTTCCTGTACGCGGTGCCGGGCAGCGGGCCGGCCTTCGCCCAGGCGGCTGGGCGGGCCGGGGTCGAGCGTGTCGTCCTGCTGTCGTCCAACGGGGTCGACGACACCGCCACCGAGCAGGCAAACCCGATCGCGGCCTACCACGCCGAGATCGAGCAGGCGCTGCGCGCCGCCGAGCCGGCCTGGACGTTCCTGCGCTCGGCGCACATGGCCACCAACGCCCTGCCGTGGGCGGGCCAGATCCGCGCCGGCGACGTCGTCCGCGCCCCCTACGCCGGCGCCACCAGCGCACCCGTCCACGAGGCCGACCTCGCCGAGGTCGCCGTCGTCGCGCTGACGCAGGACGGCCACGCCGGCCAGGTCTACCCCCTCAGCGGCCCGCAGTCCCTCACCGCCGCCGAGCAGGTCGCCCTGATCGGCCAGGCACTCGGCCGCCCGCTGGCCTACCACGAGCTGACCCCCGAGGTCGCCCGCGAGCAGATGAGCCGCTTCATGCCGCCGTTCGTCCTGGACACCCTGTTCGAGCAGTGGGAGCAGTCGGTCGGCCATCCCGCGCCGGTGTACGACACCGTCGAGCGGCTCACCGGCCGCCCCGCCCGCACCTTCGCCCAGTGGGCCGCCGACCGCGCCGCCGACTTCTCCTGAAGCAGGCAGGCCGTTTCCCGGCCGATCAGCGTCCGCCTGGCAGCGTCCGCCTGGCAGCGTCCGCCTGGCGGGGCCCGCCGGTCATCCGGCCGGCGGGCCGCCCTCGCTCGGCGTGCCGAGCGCATGGCCGATGCGCGCGTGCAACGTCGTGAAATGCTCGACGAGCTCGGCCGGCTCGTGGACGGTGAAGTCGAAGCCGAGCAGGGTCACGTGCAGGGCGAGCCCGTCCAGGGAGTTGGAGCCGGCCCGCAAGGTGCAGGTGCGCTCATCGACGGCTTCGACCACCCCAGCGTCGGCCGGCACCCGCTCGGCCACCTGCGCCGCAGGGGCGTACATCGTGAACCGCGCCTGGTAGCGATACCGGTCGACACCCACCGCCCAGGACGCGTACCCGCCGATGTCGCCGGCCGGCGGCTCGCGCGGCGTGAACCGCGGGCCGGACGGGACCTTCGGCTGCAGCCGGTCGACCCGGAAGGTACGCCAGCCGTCCCGGTCGAGGTCGTAGGCCACCAGGTACCAGCGGCGCCCGGCATGGACGAGCTTGTGCGGCTCCACCGTACGGGTGCTGTCGGTGCCGTCGTGGCCGCGGTAGTCCATACGCAGCCGCTGATGGCCGCGGCAGGCCGCGGCGATCGTGGTCAGCACCTCCGCCGAGACCACCGCAGCCGGCCGATGCTGCGCCACGGTCGCCCCGTCCAACGCCGAGACCCGGGAGCGCAGCCGCGGAGGCAGAATCTGTTCCAGCTTCGCCAGGGCCCGCACCGACGTCTCCTCGATCCCCGCCACCGTCCCGTTCGCCGCCGTCCGCAACCCCACCGCGACCGCCACGGCCTCCTCGTCGTCGAGCAACAGCGGCGGCATGGCCGCCCCGGCGCCCAGCCGGTACCCGCCGATGTTGCCGATCGTGGCGTGCACCGGGTAACCGAGTTCACGTAGCCGATCGACGTCACGGCGCACGGTGCGCACCGTCACCCCCAACCGGTCGGCCAGCTGCGGACCGGACCAGTCCCGATGCTGCTGCAACAACGACAACAACCGAAGCAACCGCGCAGACGTTTCAAGCACCCCTGCATTGTGCCCGGCAACGAGGACCGCACCTGACCTCCTTGGCCGACACAATCGTCTCGCAGAGCACACACCGAACCCCCGCGCGAGGCCGAACACCTCGCGTCGACCCCAGGAGCCATCTCTTGAACAGCGAGATCAAGCCGTTCCGCGTCGACATCCCCCAAGCCGACCTGGACGACCTGCGGCGACGCCTGACCGCCGTCCGCTGGCCCAGCCAGATCCCGGACGCCGGCTGGAGCCGCGGCGTGCCGCTGACGTACCTGAAGGAACTGACCGAATACTGGACCACGACCTACGACTGGCGCGCGACCGAGAAGCGGATCAACCACCACCCCCAGTTCACCACCGAGATCGACGGACTGGACATCCACTTCCTGCACATCCGCTCGCGCCACGAGCAGGCGTTCCCCCTGATCCTCGCGCACGGCTGGCCCGGCTCCGTCGCGGAGTTCCTGGAGGTGATCGAGCCGCTGACCAACCCCGACGACCCGGCCGACGCCTTCCACCTCGTGATCCCCTCACACCCGAACTTCGCCTTCACCGGCCCGGCCACGGCGGGCTGGGACTCCCGTCGCATCGCAGGCGCCTACGCCCAGCTGATGGCCCGGCTCGGCTACGACCGGTACGGGGCACAAGGCGGCGACTTCGGCGCGTTCATCGCCCCCGACCTCGGGCGCGTGGACCCCGAACACGTCGCCGGCGTGCACGTCAACGCCGCCACCGCCGGATTCATCCCGTTCGGCGGCGTGCCCGAGGGCACGGAGCTCACCGACGCCGAACAGGCCCGGCTCGACCGGATGAACCGGTTCCTCTCCGACGGCAACGCCTACTTCCAGATCCAGGCGACGCGTCCGCACACACTCGGTTTCGGCCTCGCCGACTCCCCCGTCGGCCAGCTCGCCTGGATCGGCGAGAAGTTCCACGGCTGGGCCCACCCGGCCGGCTCCATCGGACCGGACGCCGTCATCACCCACGCGATGATCTACTGGCTGACCAACACCGGCGCCTCCTCGGCGCAGATGTACTACGAATCCCTGCACACCCGCACCTGGCCCACACCCTCACAGGTGCCCACCGGCGTGGCCAACTTCGCCGAGGACATCGCGATCCGCCGCTTCGCCGAACCCCTCAACACCATCACCCACTGGGCCGAGTACGACCGCGGCGGGCACTTCGCGGCGCTCGAGGTCCCCGACCTGTTCACCGACGAAGTACGCACCTTCTTCCGCACCGTCCGCTGAACATCCGACCGGGAGCCCCAGCGCAGCCGTACCCGCGACGTCAGAGACGGTTCGGAGGAGATCCGTACGCGGTCACCTCCGAGCCGGAGGTCCGAGTGGTGACCTCGGCATGCCCGTCCGGAAATCGCGGAACGATCCCTGCCGCAATACCTCCTACCGTGATCACCATGACCGCGATCGAACCTTTCAGCATCGCCATCCCCACGACCGACCTCGACGACCTGCGGCGGCAGCTCACCCAGGCCCGATGGCCGGACGAGCCGCGCGGCGCCGGGTCCGGCCGCGGTGTCCCCCTCGCCGACCTGCGCGCCCTGGCCGAGCACTGGCGTGACCGATTCGACTGGCGGGCGCAGGAGGCGCGGCTCAACACCTTCCCCCAGTACGTGACCGACCTCGACGGCCAAATCCTCCACTTCGTGCACGTGCGCTCCGGCGCCGCGAACGCGCTACCGGTCCTGCTCATCCATGGCTACCCCAGCTCGTTCGCCGAACTGCTCCCCCTCGTCGAGCCGCTGACCACCGACGGCTTCGACGTGGTGATCCCCTCCCTGCCGGGCTTCGCGTTCTCCACGCCCGTACGGCAGAGCGGATGGGGCGACCTGTTCCGCGTCGCCTCGGCGCTGGCCGAGCTCATGACCAGGCTCGGCTACGAGCGGTTCGCCGCGCACGGCGGCGACGTCGGCGCCGGGATCACCGGGATGCTGCCGATGGCCGCGCCGGGACGCGTGGTCGCCACGCACATCAACGGCCCCGGCCCGTACCCGTTCGGACCCCCGGTGGACCCGCAGGGGCTGAGCGAGGCCGACGCCGCGCGGGCCGCACGCTTCAACCAGTTCCAGCGCGACGGGCTCGGCTACCTGCACCTGCTGTCCACCCGGCCCGCCACACTCGCCTACGCGCTGACCGACTCGCCGATCGCGCAGCTCGCGTGGATCACCGAGAAGTTCACCGAGTGGAGCGACGTGCCCATGGACGTGGACGACCTGCTGACCACCGTGAGCCTGTACTGGTTCACCCGCTCGGGCGCGTCCTCGGCGCACTTCACCTACGAGGGCATGCAGGCCTTCCGCGCGTTCGCCGAGCACGCGAACACAGACCCGGGCGCGGCAACACTCGCGCCGGGCGGCGTGCCGATGGGGGTGGCGGTGTTCGCGACCGACCACTCGATCCGCTCGCTCGTCGATCCCGCGAAGACAGCGGCACGCTGGACGGAGTTCGGCCGCGGCGGGCACTTCCCAGCGCTGGAGGTGCCGGAACTGCTGGCTCAGGACCTGCGGGAGTTCCTGCGTGCGTATCGATGATCGCACGCTGAACCGGGTGACGCTTGAGCGGCAACTCCTGCTGCGACGCTCGCCGATGCCGCCCCTGGAGGCGGTCGGCCGGCTCGTCGGATCACAGGCCCAGGCGAGCAACGACCCCTACCTCGGTCTGTGGACGCGGCTCGCCGGCTTCGCCCTGGCCGATCTGAGCGACCGCCTCACCGACCGGTCACTCGTACGGGCCTCCATGCTGCGCGGGACCCAGCACCTGGTGCGCGCCGACGACTACTGGTGGCTGCGTCGGCTGATCGAACCCGCCCTGGCCCGCGGCCGTCAGGCCGCCTTCGGCAGGCAGACCGCCGACCTGGACCCTGCCGAGCTGGCAGCGGCGGCCACCGAGCTGCTGACCGGCCGGACACTGACCCGGCCTCAACCTGGCCAGAATCGTCGCTCATGAGCGACGATTTCGCCCCCTGGCGGAAGTCTTCACCTTTGACCGTCCTAACCGACCTGACGCGAGGACTCCTGTGACTGACGAGAAAAGGCTGTCTGACATGACCAGTCCGGCACCGAAGGCACGGGGCAGTCGCATGGCTGACCTCTGGCCGCTGGTGCATGCCGAGCGAGCGGCCCTGGCGGGCGACCTGGTGGATCTGGTCAACCAGCAGTGGGCGACGCCGTCGTTGTGTGCCGGGTTGACGGTGCGGGAGGTGCTGGCGCACCTCACTGCAGGGGCGAGCCTTAATGGTGTGCGATGGCTGGCGGGGGTGATCCGCTGCCGGTTCGACTTCGACAAGCAGGTCGCCATGCGGCTGGCTGAGCAGCTGGGCGCGACCGCGGCTGAGACGCATGACAGGTTCCGCCGCATCATCACGAGCACCACCAAGCCGCCTCTCCCGGTCATTGCGATGCTGGGTGAGACGATCGTGCATGCCGAGGACATCCGGCGACCGCTGGGCATTCGCTATGCGTACCCGATCGAGACCCTCACTCGGGTAGCCGAGTACTACCGGAGCTCGGACCTGGTCGTCGCCGCCAAGAGACGGATCGCCGGCCTGCGACTCGTCGCCACCGACGGCCCTTTCACCACGGGCTCCGGCCCGCTGGTGTCCGGCACCACCCTGGCGCTGGTGATGGCCACGACCGGACGCTCGGTGTTCTGTGATGAGCTTGACGGCGACGGCGTCGAAATCCTGCGCGATCGGCGCGACATGACATGACCTCGTCGGCGGCCTGGGCCATCGTTTCGAACTCCTTGCGGGCGATCGAGTGGGGGTTGGCGGCTTCGAAGGTGGTGGCGCGGTGCATGTCCTTGACCGAGGTCATTGCCGCGCGGGCGGCGGACATGGCGTCGCGGGCGCTGAACTCATCGCCGTGCCCTGAGCGCATGTAGCGGGTGACCCAGACCCGGCGCCGGGCAGAGTCACGCCGGGCGGGGTCGGCCGAGGGCTGGAACCTTTCCAGGCGGTCGCCCCGGTTGGCCGCGATCACGCGGACGACGCGGCCGGGGACGTGCCCCGGCGAGACCTGATCTGGACCTGAGTCGCCCCGAACACCTCGATCACCCAGCGGCGCCCGAAGACACGATCCTCTCCAGCACAGAGGTGAACAGCTGCCGCCTGTCCGGACGCGCCCTCCCCGCGGCATACCTCAGCGCAGGGATCGCCGGCGCGCCCAGAAGAACGAGCCCGTCGCAGGCAGCCCTTCGGACCACGGGATGGGAGTGCGTGAGCAAGCCGACCAACGCGGGGATGGCCGGCTCCCACGCCGCGTGACACAAGATCCTGACCGCCGAACGCACGATGTCGGGTTGCCGATCGTCCAGCAGCAGCGAAGTCTGCTCCAGATAGTCCCCGCGACTCAGCACCTTGCGGGAGATCCGGTGGGCATGCAGCCGGACTCTCGCCTCGGGATGGCCAAGCGACTCGACGAGCAACTCCTCGAACTCCAGATCCCGCCGCTCGGCACCGCGACCCGCCCGCCGGTCCCCGTCGTGCCGGCGCAGGCGAGCAGGGTCGTCGTCGTAACACTCGGCGAGCAGCGTCAACGCCCGGCGGATCTGCTCAGGACCGCCCGTACGGGCCAGGCGGAGCAGCTCCGCCCGGGGCGGCCGTTGCTCCCGCGCCGCCACAAGCGGGACACCAGCTCGGCTACGCAACGCCGAGAGAACAGCGGAATCCTGCCGGGCCGCATCGGGATGACGCAGCGGCCCCTCCACCAGCACGACCCTGTCCGCGAGGTCGTCACGTCCTTCTTCGCGCAGCCGCCGGCGCACCCGCACCAACGCCGGCGTACGCAGCAGCGCGACGCCGGAGACGAGATCGAGCAGCCCCCACGCCCCGGCTTCGAGGCGACCGGACAGAACCTCGGCCAGGACATCAGGCTCCGCCCCGCGCAACGCCCGCTCGGCCGACGCGCGCAGGGCCGGCCCACCCCGCTCCCACCATGACAACAGCAGGGGAACGAGCTGCTCCACGTCCGGCGGATCCAGGAGGGCGGCGACCCTGGCGATCCGCTCACGAACCGCGTCGCCACCCGAGCCGAGCCCGCCGGCCTCACGCAGTTCGGTCTCACCCATGAGGGTCAAGGCATACGCGAGATCCGCGGTGACGGCCAGATCGACCCGGCCACGGACGAAGGCACGCAGCACCGTGAGCCGGAACCCGGGTTCGGGCCAGGCCAGCAAGACCCGAGCCGCGGCAACCCGCTGATCCCGCACGGGATCGTCGAGCATCTCCAACAGCCGCTCACGCAGAGCCGCCGAGCGGAGCCCGCCCCTATCAGCAGGACGAGGGACACCGACGCCCGACCCGGACCGGCGGGCGCCCTCCGAGATCGTCCACGGCGGCGCGTCGAACGGCTGCAGCTCGATCATCCAGTCCAGCAGGACGTCCCGCACCCCCGTGCCGGCCGCCGCGAAGAGACCGATCAGTGCGCTGAGCCGATCACGCGAACCCACAGAGCCCGAGAAGTCGAAACCGTCCATCGACCGGTCCGCGAGACGGAACCGCCCGAGGGCGTCCGGCGTGCGGGCGGCCACAGCCAGGGCCTCACGCCATCGGCGTACGGCGGGACCCTCATCCACCTCACCCCTGCCACTCGATGCGACGCCCCCCGACGCGACGCCGGTGACCGGCCGCGACAGCCCGAACGCCTCCCACAACACCTCTTCCTCAGCCAGCCACGCGTTCGCACCCGCACGGGCGGCAGCCAGCGCCCGCCCAAGATCGGTACGGGTCAGCACCGCGCCGCATCGGCGCAACAGCACCAGCATCGACCGGCTCCCCGCTGCCCCCGACGGCAGCGCGCGAATCCGCGCGGCGATGTCGAACCTCTCCGTGCAGGACAAATCAGCGAACGACGGCCGCGCGACCATGTCCTCAAGCAGCGCCAGCAGACGACCGCGATGAGCATCACCGACGTCGGCCAACCCCGCGACCAGCGTCCGCGCCGACCGGACCAAGACCTCCATCTCGCCGGCCGTCCACGGCGGCGGGCACAGCGCCAAAACGAACCGCAGGACGCCACCACGACGCTCTGCCCCTTCCGCGGCCAACTCCAGCCAACGTGCCAGCACCGGCCGCAGCCCGCCCAGCCCATGCACGGCCGGCCCGTCAGGGTAACGCTCATACCCCTCCACCAGGCGCCATGCGATCTCGGCGTCCCAACCACGACCCGCCAGGGCGACGACATCAGCATCCGGCAGAGCGGCCATCGGAGCGGCCGGCAGCGAGACACCGCGCACTGCCATCCGCTCCGCCAACTCCGCAGCCGTACCCGAACCAAGGGCGAGCCGGCCCGCGGCAACGAGACGGATCAAGCCGGCCCCGGCCGACGACCCCTGGTCGGCAAGCGCGCCGACCGCACGCGCGGACAACGCCCCATCCAGACCCCCCAGCAGCAGGTCACGGGTACGGTCATCCACGGCACCGTCAGCCGCAGCGACGACAGTCGCGGCATAGGCGTCGCCGAGGATCGCCCGCAACGCCTCGACCAGCGCCGCCCGCAGGCCCGGATTGTCATGCCGACCAAGCCAGAACAACAGCTTCGGCACGGCCACCGGGGCACCGGCACGGACCAGCACAGTCGCGGCCGTCTTCTTCACATTCATGTTGGGATGGTCGAGACACGCCGCGATCGCCGCGGCCGCCCAGCACGCGCGCGCATGCCCGAGCGCGAGCAGCGCCTGCCGTACCGTCTGCACATCCGGAGCAGTGGTGAGCGGGATCAGGCTCGCCGACAACGCCTGCGCGTCCTCGCCGTCGGCGTCGCGGGCGAGCAGCGCGATGACGTGCTTACGAACATGACGGTCACGATGGCGCAGCAGCCCATGCACTCGTGACCGGATTCCACGATGAGACGTCTCCAGAAGCAGCCGGAGCAGAATCATCTGCTCAGCCGCCGTGAGCGCCGGACGGTCCAGCAGATCCAGCGCGATACCCGCCACGAGCGCGTCGCCGGCCTCCCGCGCGTCCCCGGCGTCCAGAAGACAGCGCGGCCGGATCTTCCCCCTGTCGTGGAGACGACCACCAAGATCAGCAACAGCCGCGACGACCTCCGACGGCACCTCCGGTTCGCCGCCACCGCCCGACGCCCCCGGCGCCCAGGAGGCCGCGAGATCCGACACCACCCGCAACAGCAGGTCGGCGATGGCGGGCACCGTGGCCGAACCACCGTTTCGCGCCAGCCTGCACAGAGCAGCCACAGGCTCGTCCCGGTCCAAAGCCGCCCGGAGCAACGCCAGCTCCCGCTCGTCCGGACCACCCAGATCGACGGCGATCCGACCAGGCACATCCCGCGGATCCAGCCGCACCAGGATCGACTGCCGCCCGTCAGGGTCCTCGGTGAGATGCCACAGCACCTCCAAGGCCCGGCGGCGCACCGGCCGCAGATACGACACCACACCGCCCGCGACGTCTGCGCCCTCCGGCGCGTCCAGACCCAGACCGGCTCGCAGCACCGAGACCGTCCGGGCACCGCCCACCGCTTCAAGAGCCTCCAGCGCCGCCGCGGATGACCGCGGTAACACGGCCAGGACAGCGTCCTCACCCGCCGTGTGGCGCAGCGCACGAATCGCCCCCAGGAACGGCCGCGGATCCGGCGCGACACGCAACAGGCCGGCGACCCTCTCCCCCACCGGCAGATCCCCCGCCCCCTGAGCAGCCAAAGCGACCAGAAGCTCCAGCCGCCGCGGCCAGTGCGTATCGTCCACGGCCGCCGTGGTCAGCTCCTGCAGCATCTGTCGCCGGCACGTGAACAAGACAGTGGCCACCTCACCCGCAGGCACCGAGTGGTCGGCGAGCGCCAGACACACGATCGCCGGCACGTCCTCACCCGCTGGGAAATGCCCACGCCGGTGCAGTCCGCGCAGGCACCGCATGGCCGGCCCGGCGAGCATGAGCGGATCCACCGCCGCGATGCCCACGAGATCACGGACGTCATCGCGGCTCGCAAGGTCGCCAAGCAGCTCCAGCGCGCGCCCCCGGAGCCCCGAAGGCCGATCCCGGTCGGCGGCCACGTCGCGGAGCACGTCCCGATGCCCGTGACGCGCCGCGGCATCGATCACCGCGTCGGCCACCGCGCAGACGGCAGAACCAGGCTCGATGTCGAGGAGCCGATACAGGAGCTCTTGCGGCAACGGATCCAACGCGGCCCACGGCTCAGACAGCTCACGCAGCGCTGCCGCGGCAAAGCAAGCCCCGGCAGCGCCCGCACCGGGCTCACCGCCCGGTTCCCTGACAATCGACCCGACGAGCCCCACCACGAGCCGCCGGGCCCGCGCCGGTGCCAGCAGACCGGCGTGTACGGCCTCGCGCGTGACCCGCAGAGCCTCCGACCACAACACAAGATCCTGCCGGCCCGACAACTCCCGGACGAAACCCTCTGGTTCCTCCACATCGACCGCACCGATCCCGCGGACAGCCTGGTACAGCAGCTCACCCACGGGTTCGTTGCGCAGGATCTCAGGCCGGTCAGTGATCTCGGCGCGCAGCCAGGCGATGTGAACCCGGGCCGGCACATCCGCCGCGCGCCACTGCGGCCAGGGCCGCGGACGGACGTGGGCCCGAAGCCGGAGATAAAGGTGGGCCAGAGCCAGCGCCGCCTCCGGCGGACCCTCCAGCGAGCCCGGCAACGACGCCGCGAATGCGGCCTGCTCGCAACGGTCTTCAGCTCGCCTCGCGTCAAGGCGTTCGGCAAGGCCGACCAGGCCCAGTCCCCGCAGTCGTGGGTCTTCATGCCTGATGAGAAGCCGCAGGGTGGCCGGCGGACAGCTCAACGGATCAAGGCCGGCAGAAAGCACATCCACATCACCGCGGCGTATGGCGGTAAGGACCGCATCGTCGACCGACGTCATGCGCTATCAACTCCAGCCGGACCAGCGAATACCGCCAAGCGTAGCGAAACGCTCGCCACGCCCGACCCGGACGGGACGCGCTCACGGCCGGGTCGACTGGGTGCCCCGTCGTCCCATGGCCACGCGCCGCTGCGACCCACGACAGGCGGCGCCCCGGTTGTTGTTGGACGTACGGGCGAAGCCCGTCCCTTTTGTGGTGTTTTGGGGTTTTTACCAAGCCCGGCGCCTTTACATTGTAGATTTACTAGTCGACGAAAGGGTGCCGATGGCGGGACGCCCTCGTGAACCACCGCCTCCCGAACGGTTCCCCAGCCGCCATGCAGCCCCTGTGACCAGGCGAGCTCGCCGTATTCGGCGACGCATGCCGGGTAGTCCTCCGCGATGACGACCTGGGCCAGGCTGAGCCTCGTCCGGGGGCCGTCCGGCCGGCTCCGCAGACGAGGTCGACGTCGCGCGCACGGGTTCGAGCGGGCCTCGCCCGCCTGGAGCATCTACCACTCCCCTACCACCGTGACGGCGCAGGCCGGGTGGTGCGGGACTGGGGTCATGTCCGGGAGGGCGACGTCGGAGAGAGGAGGTGATGGCGATCCAGCCAGTTGGCGATGGCCTGGCCGATGGCGTGCGGCTGGTCCTCGGGGGCCTGGTGACCGGCAGGTCCAATCCCTTCGATCTCGAGGGCGGCGATGTTCTGGCGGGCCCAGTCCACGATTTCGGGGGAGGCGATACCGACACCGTCCTCAACCGTGAGGAGCAGTTTGGGTACCTCGGGGCTGGTGGCGAGCCATTTACCGTAGGCGTCCATGCGCTCGGCCACATCGGCCGGTTCGCGGTCGTAAGGGATCTCGCGAGGCCACTGGAGCAGCGGACGGCGCGACGCCGGGTCGGTGTAGGGCGCGCGGTAGACGTCGTGGTCCTCCGGGCTGAGGCCTGTCTTGATGGCGAAGGGGTGGGGCAGGGCGTATTCGATGGCGGCGTTCTCCTCCAGCAGTAGCCGCTCGCCGAGCCCGGGGGTGCGTAGCGCCTTGGAGTGGTCGATCACGTCCTGCGGCAGTTCGGCCCACATCTGCGGCCGCAGGAACGTCTCCAGGAGGGCGACGCCGCGCACCTGACCGGGGTGGCGGGCGGCACGGTCCATGGCCAGTGCGCCGCCCCAGTCGTGGCCGACCAGGACGGCCTCCTCCAGCCCCACGGCTTCGAACCACGCATCCAGGTAGCGGGCATGGTCGGCGAAGCGGTAACCGATGTCGGGCTTTCCGGAGGCGCCCATCCCGATCAGGTCAGGGGCCAGGACCCGGGCGCGATCGGCGACGTGCGGGATGACGTTGCGCCAGATGTAGGACGAGGTGGGGCTGCCGTGCAGGAACACCACGGGCGACTCGCCCTGCCCGGTCTCCGCGTAGGCGAGATGGGAGTCGATGACGGCGACAGTACGCATGATCGTTCAGACCCTTCGCTGAGTTGGCGTCTGGACTCTAGGACCGCACTTATCCAACTGTCAACATCCCAACTAATCTTGGCCCAACCGTCACCAGCGGAATCATCAGCCTGCTAACATCACGCCCGGAGGTGAGGCTCGTGCCCGACCAGACAGGGAGCGTCGTCGACGACGAATCCGGACCGCTGCATGCAACTACCGGCCACCTGATGCGCCGCGTATTCACTGCCGTCACCGCTCATGCCGTGCAGGACGGGCCCCAGTCGCGCGACTTTGTGGTGCTCGACATCCTCGCCGATGAGGACGCCCCCTCCCAGCAGGACCTCGCCCACCGACTTGGCATCAACCGTACGATCATGGTCAGGCTGCTCGATCGGCTCCAGGAGGCGGGCCATGTCGTCCGCACCCGCAACCCGGCCAACCGCCGCACCTACGTGCTGTCGCTGACCGAGGCGGGCCGTGCCGCCCTGGACGGCATGCGCCACGCCGTCGCCGCTCGCGACGCGCGGCTCACCGGCGCACTCACCGAGCCCGAACGGCAGCGCCTCACCGCGCTGCTGACCAAGCTCGTCGCCGACGACGGGCCATCCGCCATCCACAGCATCGAGCACCTGATAGCTCAAGCCCATTACCGGCTGCGTCGTCTCGGCGATCATCGGCTCGCGGCGCACGGCCTGCGCACCCGCCACTTCGCCTTGCTGCCCGCCCTGGACCGGCTCGCCCCCTGCCCGCAAGAGCAACTGGCCCGATACCTGCACCTCACCGAACCGGCCACCGCATCACTCATCGAGGAGCTGGTGCAGGCCGGCATCGTATCCCGCGGCCAGGACCCGCACGACCGGCGCCGCTATGCCCTGCAACTCACCGACCTCGGCCGCGCCCGCATCCCGAGAGTGCGTGAAGCCCTGGAGAGCATGGAGCGCGACATCGACGACATCCTCGGCCCGGACGGCGCTCAAGAACTTCGCACCCTTCTCACCAAGCTCTTGCTGTAGCACGGGTCCGCAGGGCCCCCGGAAACCCCGCCAGCTGGTTCGCCAGCGGCTGTACCGCCGCCTGCGGCACCGACCAGATGAACTGCCGACGTCCGGATACGACCGAAGCCGCTCCATCTGCTCATTGGAGGGCGACCTGACGGCGTCCGCAGAACGGCTGGAAAACATGACACGAGGCGTCGGGTTTCAGAGGAATCATGAATCCACCGGTCGGCGCCGATGTGGGTGTGGACCGGGGCCTCACGGATAGACAAGGACTTCAATGCGCGAAACGCCCGAGGAGCTCAAGGAGCTTCAGGCTCTCCTCGAAACCTCCCTTTCCCGCTCGACCTCGCACCTCCGCTCGATCGTCACCGCGAACACCCTGACCGCGGAGCAGGTCACCCACATCCTGACCGGCATGTGCACCCTCGCCCTGTCCACCGTGACGGCGAAGGGAGAGCCGCGGATCAGCGGTGTGGACGGGCACTTCCTGCACGGAAGGTGGCACTTCGGCACGGCGCGCAGCGCCGCCAAGGCCCGCCATCTCGCTGCCCGCCCCGCTGTCAGCATTGCGCACATGCGCGGTGAGGACCTGGGCGTGTTCACGCACGGCACGGTGGAAATCCTCAACCCTGACAACGGCGAGCCGGCCGCCGACTGGCCGGACCTGCTCGCCTACTTCAAGGACTTCTACGGCGACGACTACTTCGACTGGGACAACGATGTGGTCTACTACCGGCTGCATCCGCACTGGATGACCGCCTACGCCCCCGGCATCGACAAGCTCACCGGGGTGTCCCGGTCCTGATCTGCGGCACGGGCCGCGTCGAGACCGGTCACCTGCTGAGGGATCTGATCAAACGGCCGCGGGGGGGGCAGGGGCGCGGCAGCGCCCCCCGCGGGGGGAGAAAACGAAAAAAATA